>NZ_JBKICJ010000009.1:0-4790 GCF_046569675.1 Parvimonas pharyngis | reverse complement strand
AGTGATAAAAACTTTGAGAGTACAAAGAAAAACAATAATTTGGTGTAACAAAAAGTCAGCGAGAGCAGACGAACTTTTAATAGAGAGTTTGATCCTGGCTCAGGACGAACGCTGGCGGCGTGCTTAACACATGCAAGTCGAACGTGATTTTTATGGAAGGACCTTCGGGGACGGAAGTAAAATGAAAGTGGCGAACGGGTGAGTAACACGTGAGCAACCTACCTTACACAGGGGGATAGCCGTTGGAAACGACGATTAATACCGCATGAGACCACAATACTGCATGGTATAGGGGTCAAAGATTTATCGGTGTAAGATGGGCTCGCGTCTGATTAGCTAGTTGGAAGGGTAAAGGCCTACCAAGGCAACGATCAGTAGCCGGTCTGAGAGGATGAACGGCCACACTGGAACTGAGACACGGTCCAGACTCCTACGGGAGGCAGCAGTGGGGAATATTGCACAATGGGGGAAACCCTGATGCAGCGACGCCGCGTGAGCGAAGAAGGTTTTCGAATCGTAAAGCTCTGTCCTATGAGAAGATAATGACGGTATCATAGGAGGAAGCCCCGGCTAAATACGTGCCAGCAGCCGCGGTAATACGTATGGGGCGAGCGTTGTCCGGAATTATTGGGCGTAAAGGGTACGTAGGCGGCCTTTTAAGTCAGGTGTGAAAGCGTGAGGCTTAACCTCATTAAGCACTTGAAACTGGAAGGCTTGAGTGAAGGAGAGGAAAGTGGAATTCCTAGTGTAGCGGTGAAATGCGTAGATATTAGGAGGAATACCGGTGGCGAAGGCGACTTTCTGGACTTTTACTGACGCTCAGGTACGAAAGCGTGGGGAGCAAACAGGATTAGATACCCTGGTAGTCCACGCCGTAAACGATGAATGCTAGGTGTTGGGAGTCAAATCTCGGTGCCGAAGTTAACACATTAAGCATTCCGCCTGGGGAGTACGGTGGCAACACTGAAACTCAAAGGAATTGACGGGGACCCGCACAAGCAGCGGAGCATGTGGTTTAATTCGAAGCAACGCGAAGAACCTTACCAAGGCTTGACATATAGTTGAGTTATTGAGAAATTGATAAGTCCCTCGGGACAGCTATACAGGTGGTGCATGGTTGTCGTCAGCTCGTGTCGTGAGATGTTGGGTTAAGTCCCGCAACGAGCGCAACCCTTATCTTCAGTTACCAGCACGTAAAGGTGGGGACTCTGGAGAGACTGCCGATGATAAATCGGAGGAAGGTGGGGATGACGTCAAATCATCATGCCCTTTATGTCTTGGGCTACACACGTGCTACAATGGTTGGTACAACGAGAAGCGAGATAGTGATGTCAAGCAAAACTCTAAAAGCCAATCTCAGTTCGGATTGTAGGCTGCAACTCGCCTACATGAAGTCGGAGTTGCTAGTAATCGTGAATCAGAATGTCGCGGTGAATGCGTTCCCGGGTCTTGTACACACCGCCCGTCACACCATGGGAGTTGGCAATACCCGAAGCCGCCGATCTAACCGCAAGGAGGAAGGCGTCGAAGGTAGGGTTAATGACTGGGGTGAAGTCGTAACAAGGTAGCCGTATCGGAAGGTGCGGCTGGATCACCTCCTTTCTAAGGAGTACTAAGAACGACAGTTCAAAATTTAATTCTTAGTTTTATCACTGTTTTCTCGGTTCAATTTTTTTAACCAAAAAAGCTGTAAGGCTAACTAAAAGAGAATACCAAAATGATAGTATAAAACATTTTTTACTATCGTAAAAAAATTTTTGGGGGTGTAGCTCAGTTGGGAGAGCACCTGCCTTGCAAGCAGGGGGTCAGGAGTTCGAATCTCCTCATCTCCACCAAGAAACCTGACAATTAAAGAGAAATATATTTCTGGTCAAGCGACCAAGGGCATAAGGTGAATGCCTTGGCACTGAGAGCCGAAGAAGGACGTGATAAGCTGCGAAAAGTCTCGGGGAGGAGCAAATATCCTGTGATCCGTGAATGTCCGAATGGGGAAACCCACTTGAGCAAACCTCAAGTATCTTGTTGTGAATACATAGCAACAAGAGGGAATAGTTGGTGAACTGAAACATCTAAGTAGCCAGACGAAAAGAAAGAAAAAATTCGATTTTCAAAGTAGCGGCGAGCGAAATGGAAAGAGCCCAAATTAAGTCAATGAAGAAGAAGGATAGTAGAATGGTATGGGAAGACCAACCGAAGAAAGTGAAAGTCTTGTAAACGAAATCTAACTGATTCTGGCTTAGAAAGAGTAGCATGGGACACGAGAAATCCTGTGTGAATATAGGGGGACCACCCCCTAAGGCTAAATACTACTCAGTGACCGATAGAGAATAGTACCGTGAGGGAAAGGTGAAAAGAACCCCGGGAGGGGAGTGAAATAGAACCTGAAACCTTATGCCTACAAGCAGATAGAGTCTTAAGAGAGATGATATCGTACTTTTTGTAGAACGGGCCAGCGAGTTATGGTGTGCGGCAAGGTTAAGTAATGAAGTTACGGAGCCGTAGGGAAACCGAGTCTGAATAGGGCGGATAAGTCGTATGCCATAGACCCGAAACCAGGTGATCTATCCATGAGCAGGTTGAAGTGAAAGTAAAATTTCATGGAGGACCGAACCGGGTAGCGTTTAAAAGCTATCGGATGACTTGTGGATAGGGGTGAAAAGCCAATCGAACTTGGAGATAGCTGGTTCTCCTCGAAATAGCTTTAGGGCTAGCCTCAATTTAGTTTACAGGGGGTAGAGCACTGAATACCGTAGGGGTGTTAGACATTACCGAAAGTTATCAAACTGCGAATACCTGATAAATGATGATTGGGAGTCAGACTATGTGGGATAAGCTTCATAGTCAAAAGGGAAAGAGCCCAGACCACCAGCTAAGGTCCCTAAATATAGATTAAGTGGTAAAGGATGTTTTACTACTTAGACAACCAGGATGTTGGCTTAGAAGCAGCCATACATTTAAAGAGTGCGTAATAGCTCACTGGTCAAGTGGTAGAGCGCCGAAAATGAACGGGGCTAAAATCTAATACCGAAGCTGTGGACTAATTTAATTAGTGGTAGAGGAGCATTGTGTAAGGGGCGAAGCTAAGTTGGAAGACGAAGTGGACTTTACAGAAGAGAGAATGCTGGCATGAGTAGCGAAAAGGAGGGTGAGAATCCCTCCCGTCGAAAGCCTAAGGATTCCTGAGGAAGGCTCGTCCTCTCAGGGTAAGTCGGGACCTAAGCCCAGGCTGAAAAGCGTAAGCGATGGACAACAGGTTGAGATTCCTGTACTATCTTTGAATGTTTGAGAGATGTACTGACGCAGGAGGATATGTTGAGCGTGTGAATGGTAGAGCACGTCTAAGCAAGTAGGTAGAGAATAGAGGCAAATCCCTATTTTTAATATCGAGATGCGATGGGGAGCGAAAAATAAGTAGTGAAGCAACAGATTCCAAACTGCCAAGAAAAGGTACTATTGAGTGAGAAGATACCCGTACCAAAACCGACACAGGTAGGCAAGGAGAGAATCCTAAGACGCGCGGAAGAACCTTTGTTAAGGAACTCGGCAAAATGACCCCGTAACTTCGGGAGAAGGGGTACCATTAGATGTGAGATACTTTCGTATGGAGCATAGAGTGGTCGCAGAGAATAGGCCCAAGCAACTGTTTACCAAAAACACAAGTCTCTGCTAAATCGAAAGATGAAGTATAGGGGCTGACACCTGCCCGGTGCTGGAAGGTTAAGGGGAAATGTTAGAGCAATCGAAGCATAGAACTTAAGCCCCAGTAAACGGCGGCCGTAACTATAACGGTCCTAAGGTAGCGAAATTCCTTGTCGGGTAAGTTCCGACCCGCACGAAAGGTGTAATGATTTGGGCACTGTCTCAACAAAGGATCCGGTGAAATTGTAGTAGTCGTGAAGATGCGACTTACCCACGATAGGACGGAAAGACCCCGTGGAGCTTTACTGTAGGCTGGCATTGGAATTTGGTATTAAATGTACAGGATAGGTGGGAGACTATGAAGCGAGAGCGCCAGTTTTCGTGGAGTCGACGTTGGGATACCACTCTTTTGATACTAAATTTCTAACTTGATACTCTGAAACGAGTATAAGGACACTGTCAGTTGGGCAGTTTGACTGGGGCGGTCGCCTCCTAAAGAGTAACGGAGGCGTTCAAAGGTTCCCTCAGAATGGATGGAAATCATTCTAAGAGTGCAAAGGCAAAAGGGAGCTTAACTGCGACACCAACAAGTGGAGCAGATAGGAAACTAGGACTTAGTGATCCGGTGGTACCGAGTGGAAGGGCCATCGCTCAACGGATAAAAGCTACCCCGGGGATAACAGGCTTATCTCCCCCAAGAGTTCACATCGACGGGGAGGTTTGGCACCTCGATGTCGGCTCGTCTCATCCTGGGGCTGGAGTAGGTCCCAAGGGTTGGGCTGTTCGCCCATTAAAGAGGCACGCGAGCTGGGTTCAGAACGTCGTGAGACAGTTCGGTCCCTATCCATCGTGGGCGTAGGAAATTTGAGAGGAGCTGTCCTTAGTACGAGAGGACCGGGATGGACAGACCGCTGGTGTATCAGTTATCATGCCAATGGTAATGCTGAATAGCTAAGTCTGGAAGGGATAAGTGCTGAAGGCATCTAAGCACGAAGCCCCCCTCAAGATGAGATTTCCTGTTGCAGCAATGCAAGAGAGATTCGATACAGAAAATGTCGTAGATAGGTCAGAGGTGTAAAGGTGGCAACATCAAAGCTAACTGATACTAATAAATCGAAAGCTTGACCAGAAATATATACTCTTTAATTGGA
>NZ_JBKICJ010000008.1:0-6034 GCF_046569675.1 Parvimonas pharyngis | reverse complement strand
TGATGTGAACCCCTAAATCCGGACAAAGGATTTGGGGGTTTTTGAATGTCAAAATATGATAAAAAATTAAAAATAAAAGTAATTAAAGAATATGAGAAAAATAATATTAGTCAATGTAAATTATCAAAAAAATATAAAATACCACTATCAACAATCAAAAATTGGATAAAATGGTATATGGATAATGGTATTAAAGGCGTAAGTAAAAAAGTAAAAAATAAAAGTTATACTAGTAATTTTAAGCTGTTTGTATTACAATATAAAAAAACTAATAATCTAACTTTCAGAGAAACTGCTGTTAAATTTGATATAACAAATGATTCAATCATAGTTAATTGGCAAAGGAAATATGATGAATATGGATTAGAAGGTTTAAATAGTAAAACAAAAGGAAGAAAGCCTAAAATGAAAAAATCTATACCAATAGAACAAAAAAGAAAAAAAAATTTACAAGAAAGCGAAAGAGAAGAACTTTTAAGACTAAGAGAAGAAAATCTCCTATTAAAGGCAGCTATAGCTTATGAAAAAAAACTTCAAGCCTTGCTTATGGAAAAGGACTTAAAAACAAAGAAAAAGCAAAAGCGATAATTGAATTAAGCAAGGCAAAAGAATATAAATCAATTACAATATTACAATGGTTAAAAGTGGCTAAATTAAATAAAAGTTCCTTTTATGAGTGGAAAGAAAAACTATATAAACAGATAAAGTCAAAAGAGATTTATATTATTGAAAAAATAAAAGATATAGTAAAAGAATCTAAAGGAAGATATGGATATAGAAGAGTAAGTAAGGTATTAAGATTAGAATATGGACTTATTGTAAACCACAAGAAAGTTTTAAGAATAATGAAAGAAAATGAACTTTTATGTATAAAGTTTAAAAATAGAGTTAGAAAGTATAATTCATATAAAGGAACAGTAGGAAAGATAGCAAATAATATTGTTAATAGAAATTTTAAAGCTGATAAACCAAATAAATTATGGCTAACAGATATAACAGAATTTAAAATAAGAAATAGTGAAAAGAAGATATATTTATCACCGATTTTAGATACTTTTAATGGAGAAATAATATCATATTCAATAGGTTTTAGTCCTACAGTAACTTTAACAAATAAGTCATTAGAAAAAGCTTTAAAAAGAATAAAAAACAAAGAAGATTTAACAATTCATACAGATCAAGGCTTTCATTATCAACATAGTAGTTTTGTAAGAATATTAGAAAATAACAATATAAGACAAAGTATGTCTAGGAAAGGAAACTGCTTAGATAATGCACCAATGGAGAATTTTTTTGGAATATTGAAACAAGAAATGTTTTATGGAGAAAATTATTCTTCTTATGAAAAATTAATAGAAGATATAAAAGAGTATATTAAATGGTACAATACGAAAAGAATTAAGGAGAATTTAAAAGGAATGTCTCCTATTGATTATAGATTACATTCCTTTGAATAATTTATTTAACTGTCCGTATTTTTGGGTTCAGCTCAATTTCAAGGTCTTTTTATTATATTTACATATAGATGCAAAACTTATGTTTATTTGTATCTTTTTATAACAAATACCTTTAAAAGTAACAAGAAATTTAGACTAAAATATTTTCGATAAAATTTTTTCATTTTTTTATAGAATTTTCATGTCAAAGTATTGCATTAATTTAAATTTTGTTGTAAACTAATTATGAATTGTTATATTTATTATTATTTTTTAAGCGTTTTATTGTGTATAATCGCTGAAAAATGGTTATATATAGTGTGTTGCTATTTTTTATATGTTTAACAATATGCAATTATTTATTTTATATTTATTTATTTTTAAGGAAGGTAACATTATGAAATTAAAGAAAAATTTTATTAGTTGCTTTTTATTATTTGCTATTTTATGTCAATTCTTCATACCAACATTTGTTAAAGCAGATATAGGTTATACTCAAAATCAAGAGGGTGTATTCCCTACTGATTTCTCAGAAATTGACGGATTAATTAGAAATTATAAAAATCAACCAATAGATTACAAAGAGGCAATCGTCTCTAAGAAAGCGAGTAGAGGAGATAAAGATGGAGAATTTTACATTGACTTAAGAGTCGAAGGTAAAACCTCTGAAGAGGAATATACTAAGGATATTGTTGTTGTTCTTGATAACTCAAACTCAATGAAAGAAAATAATCGTGTTACTATTGCAAAAAATACATTGACTACATTTGTAAAAAATGTTCTAAGAGATGGTAATGGAAAAGTAAGAGTAGCATTGGTAACTTATGGTTCAGATGTTTTTGACGGAAGATTCGTTGATGAGTTTTATTATAAAGGAAATATGTTAGACCATAGTTATAAGACTTTTACTACAAATCCACAAGATATTATTAATAAAATTCCTTCTAAAGTTCCTGAAGAATATAATTATACTAATCCTTATAATTTTTATTATTCTTCTATAGGAGCTACATTTACTCAAGCAGCTCTTAAAGAAGCAGCAGATATTTTAAGTACAAGTACTGCTAAACAAAAAATTATAGTGCATTTAACAGATGGAGTTCCAACTGTTTCAAATAAAATTAGCTCTATTGATCGTAGTGGAAAAGCAAATTTTGATTATTCAATAGCTGCTAAAAAAGGTTCTGGACATACATTCTTTTTAAAAGATGGATATTGGTATAATAGATATTACTATAATTATCAGGATAGACATAGAGATTACAATGTAAATAATGCTCAAACAGGAAGACAACTACATGTTGAAAATCATGGTGTAGCTACTTACTATGAAGCAAAAGAAATTCTTAAAAAATATTCTGTTTATACTGTTGGTATAGAACTAACTGATACATCTTATGATGACCGTAATAGAGGATATGGTACTTACTATCCAGAAGGTACTATTCCAAGAAATGATATATTAAAACTTATGAGAAGTATTTCAACTTCTCCAAGACATTATTATGACTCTGCTAGTATCAATCAATTAAGTGATATACTTGCACAAATCGAAAGAGATATTCGTAATACTGTTGTAAATGGTAAAGTAATCGATCCAATTGGTGACATGGTTCAATTAAATCTAACAAGTCCTAAAATAACAGCCTCTGAAGATTCTATATTAAATACTATTGATTTAGATTACAACCAAGGTACAAAAACTTTCACAATAAAAGGACTAAACTTAGGTAGAGGACAGTGGGTTAATTTAAGATATAAAGTTAATATTAAAACTGAAGATCCAAATTATAAGTCAGACTTCTTCTATCCAGCGAATGGAAAGACAGATTTAATACCTGTTGAAAAGACTCCAAATATAGTTCGTGAATTCCCAGTTCCTTCTGTAAAGGCACATTCTATTGACGTAAATGTTCAAAAGGTTTGGAAATACAAAAACGGAAAAGATTTACCAGATAGTATGAAAAAGGAAATCAAAGTTAAACTTATTAGAACTTCAACTAATCCCGATGTTGAAGAAACTAATAAAGTTAAAGAAATTGGAGAAAAAACTTTAAATAAGGCCGGAGATTGGAAAGCGACTTTTGAAAAGTTAATTCCATTTGATAATTTAGGTTATCATTTTGAATATACTGTAAAAGAAGTTGCACTTGAAGGTTTCGAAAGCAAGATTGAATATTCAAACAATAAAAACTTCATTAAATCTGAAAGCGGAGATGTTACAATAACAAATACTAAGAATATCGAAGTAGAATTTTTCAAATACAAAACTGAAAATGGACAAAAAATTCCTATCTCTGATATTGAATTTGAATTATATAAGAAAAACGCATTAGGTAGATACGAAGTTGTAACAAACGATGGAAAAAATGTTGTTGTTAAATCTGGAGCTGATGGAAAGTTCAAGTTTGACAGTCTTGAAGTTGGAGAATATGCTATAAAGGAAATAAAAGCTCCTGAAGGCTATCGTACTCCAAAAAATTTTGTAAGAACTTTTGAAATAACATCTGAAGGAAAAGTAAAGTATGAAAATGCTGTTTACAATTCTGATGATACTTTCTATAACATTGAGAATATAAAGTATCCACAAATGTACTTTATGTTTAGAAAGCTTGATACAAATGGCGAACTTATAAAACAAGGAATTTTAGAATTGCAATTAAAAGGACCAAAAGATAAAACTTTATCTTTTGACTTAACAAAGAGTACAAATGATGGCTTTAAGTTTGAAATTCCAGAAGACTTCCCTACTGGTGACTATGTTTTAACTGAAAAAACTGCTCCAATGGGATATCAAAAGTCAAATGTTGAGTATCATATAAGAATTGATGCTGAAAACAGAACGATTACTTTGGTAAAAGAAGTAAAAGGAAGTGTAGAAACTCAAAAGAACATTGTTTTATATCAAGATAACGACGGTGCAATTGACACAATTAAGCATGATATTAAAAATGATAAGACAGTATATCCACATACTGGTGGAACTGGTGTAGTACCATTTGTACTATCAGGACTTTTCGTAATGCTTTGTGCAGGTTCAGTTTATATGCTTAAAAAGAAAAGAGCAATGTAAAAAATAAATTAAAAAGACCTTGATTTCAAATTTTGAGCTGAACCCAAAAATACGGACAGTTAAATAAATTATTCAAAGGAATGTAATCTATAATCAATAGGAGACATTCCTTTTAAATTCTCCTTAATTCTTTTCGTATTGTACCATTTAATATACTCTTTTATATCTTCTATTAATTTTTCATAAGAAGAATAATTTTCTCCATAAAACATTTCTTGTTTCAATATTCCAAAAAAATTCTCCATTGGTGCATTATCTAAGCAGTTTCCTTTCCTAGACATACTTTGTCTTATATTGTTATTTTCTAATATTCTTACAAAACTACTATGTTGATAATGAAAGCCTTGATCTGTATGAATTGTTAAATCTTCTTTGTTTTTTATTCTTTTTAAAGCTTTTTCTAATGACTTATTTGTTAAAGTTACTGTAGGACTAAAACCTATTGAATATGATATTATTTCTCCATTAAAAGTATCTAAAATCGGTGATAAATATATCTTCTTTTCACTATTTCTTATTTTAAATTCTGTTATATCTGTTAGCCATAATTTATTTGGTTTATCAGCTTTAAAATTTCTATTAACAATATTATTTGCTATCTTTCCTACTGTTCCTTTATATGAATTATACTTTCTAACTCTATTTTTAAACTTTATACATAAAAGTTCATTTTCTTTCATTATTCTTAAAACTTTCTTGTGGTTTACAATAAGTCCATATTCTAATCTTAATACCTTACTTACTCTTCTATATCCATATCTTCCTTTAGATTCTTTTACTATATCTTTTATTTTTTCAATAATATAAATCTCTTTTGACTTTATCTGTTTATATAGTTTTTCTTTCCACTCATAAAAGGAACTTTTATTTAATTTAGCCACTTTTAACCATTGTAATATTGTAATTGATTTATATTCTTTTGCCTTGCTTAATTCAATTATCGCTTTTGCTTTTTCTTTGTTTTTAAGTCCTTTTCCATAAGCAAGGCTTGAAGTTTTTTTTCATAAGCTATAGCTGCCTTTAATAGGAGATTTTCTTCTCTTAGTCTTAAAAGTTCTTCTCTTTCGCTTTCTTGTAAATTTTTTTTTCTTTTTTGTTCTATTGGTATAGATTTTTTCATTTTAGGCTTTCTTCCTTTTGTTTTACTATTTAAACCTTCTAATCCATATTCATCATATTTCCTTTGCCAATTAACTATGATTGAATCATTTGTTATATCAAATTTAACAGCAGTTTCTCTGAAAGTTAGATTATTAGTTTTTTTATATTGTAATACAAACAGCTTAAAATTACTAGTATAACTTTTATTTTTTACTTTTTTACTTACGCCTTTAATACCATTATCCATATACCATTTTATCCAATTTTTGATTGTTGATAGTGGTATTTTATATTTTTTTGATAATTTACATTGACTAATATTATTTTTCTCATATTCTTTAATTACTTTTATTTTTAATTTTTTATCATATTTTGACATTCAAAAACCCCCAAATCCTTTGTCCGGATTTAGGGGTTCACATCA
>NZ_JBKICJ010000007.1:0-10012 GCF_046569675.1 Parvimonas pharyngis | reverse complement strand
CAATAGCTCCAACAACAGTATCAAATCCAACACAAACAGTAGTTGAAGGAAATCCAATTACAAATGTAGTAGTAACACCAGGAAATAATGATGCTACTGTAACAGTAGATGAAAGCAAGCTTCCAAATGGAGTTACTTATGATCCAACAACAAAGACAATTAGTGGAACACCGAATGTAAATGACTGGGGTCCAACTGAGGAAACAAGAAAGTTTGAAATTCCTGTAGTTGTTACAAACCCAGATGGTTCAAAAGTAACTAAGATTGTTGAAATCACTGTTCAAAGAGATACTGATAAAGATGGAGATCCAGATGTAACAGATCCAGATGATGACAATGATGGAGTAACAGATGTTGAAGAAAACAATAAGGGTTCAAATCCTAAGGATGCTAATTCAAAACCTGCAGTTGCTCCAACAGTAAATACTAATGCTAACGATTCAAGAGGAAAATTACCTAAAACAGGTTATGATTCAAATATTGGATATACAGCATTTACTGCAATATCAGGATTATCTCTAGGACTTCTAGCTCTTAAAAAGAAAAAAGAAGATGAAGAAGAGTAAAATTTAGGATATAGCAAGCTATATAAAAACAAATAATATTAAGAGAAGATCTTTGCATATGCAAGGGTCTTCTTTATTATGAGTTAATAATAAAAACACAATCTATGTTGTTGAAATAAAAAATTTAAAAAATAATGCTTATTTTGATATTTTCTATAAAATTATAATCAAAAATAAGCTATTTTTGTTAAAATAATAAAAACTTTAAATCTAAGAAATGGGTAAAAATACAACTTTGTTAGATAAATATCAAAAAAATTTAAATTTTTTTGAAAAAAGTGTTGACAAAAGGAAAAAAATCATTTATAATGTATAGCAAGACGTTGAAGAGAAGAGTAGAAAGTCATTCAATCAGTACAGAGACATTTCGTTTGGTGAGAGAAATGAGAGAGAAACTTTCGAACATGGCCTTGGAGTCATCACATCGAGATTTGTTTACAGATTTAGGTTGTGACGGGAGTGCCCGTTATAGCATTGCGAGTATGATAGTACTCAATAAGGTCTTTTTAGTGATAAAAAGATGAATTAAGGTGGTAACACGTGAGTTTTCGCTCTCGTCCTTTATTGGACGGGAGCTTTTTTTTACTTCACAACTAGGTGCGCAACTGGTTCTTAATTTTTAAAATCTATCATTCTCTTTCAGCAATTATAGGATAAAACAAAGGAGAAAAGATTAATGAACAAAAGAACAAAGGATATTTTTATAGTAGGATTTGCCCTGTTTGGTTCCTACTTTGGAGCAGGAAACCTGATATTTCCTCCCCTGATAGGGTTTTTGTCGGGTAGCCAATGGTCAATAGCTGCTTTAGGATTTTGTATATCAGCGGTATTGATGCCAGTTGTTGGACTTTATGTAATTTCTAAAAATGGTGGATCGCTTGAAGCCATGACTTCAGATATACATAAAAATTTTGCTAAGTTTTTATTATTGTTTATAATGATTTTTGCAGCATGTATTTCTGTACCTCGTACAGGAGCCGTTTCTTATGAATTAGGCTTTAAAGCATTATTTCCAAATGTTTCAATTGTAGCATTTATCATTGGATATTTTGCAATCGCATTATATTTTTCATTGGATATTGACCGAATGATAAATAGTGTTGGAAAATACTTAACACCTTTATTAGTACTACTATTAATTGGAATCATCATTAAAGGAATTCTAACTCCAATTGGAGTTCCAGTAGTTCCGCAACAAGGTGGAATTTTCACACATTCTTTATTAGAAGGATATCAAACTGGAGACTTAATAGTAAGTTACTTAATAGGAACTGTATTTATTGGAGATATTGTTTATAGAGGTTATCGTACAAGTAAAGAGAGAAATAAGCTTACTGCATATTGCGGAGTTATTGCATTAATTCTTTTGGCAGTTATTTATGTAGGTTTAATCTATCTTGGAGCTTCAGTAAGTAGTTACTATCCAAAAGATATTGATAGAAGTAAATTGTTATTAGCAATAGCAGAAAGAGTTTTAGGAAAGAAGGGAATGTCATTCCTTTCAGCAGCAGTAGTTCTAGCTTGTGTAACAACAGCAATCGGACAAATTACCTCAATAGCAAACTTCTTCCACAATTTTTCAGATGGAAAGATTCCACACAAAGTAGCTGCTATAGTTTCAGCAGTTCTTGGAGCAACAATTGCAGTACTTGGAGTTGAAAATATAGTTTACTTTGCAACACCAATTTACAAAGGAGTTTATCCAAGTTTAATAGTACTAATGATTTTAGGTATTTTCCGCAAGTTTATACCTAACAAACAAAGTTTTAGATATGCATTAATATTTACTTTAGCAGTAAGTATTTTAGAAGCAATTTTATCAGTTGCTGATATAGCAATAATTAAATCATTTATAGATATACTTCCATTAAGTGGTTTAGGATTTTCATGGTTCTTACCAGCAACAGTTGGATTTATCCTAGGAGCTATAATCGGTAAGGAACCAATAACTCAATTTGAGTAAAAGTCATTTTTAAATAAAAATATTAAATATAAAGGAGAGAACATTATGACAAACAAATACAATACAAGCACAATCTGTGTACAAGGTGGGTATGACCCAAAAAATGGAGAACCAAGAGTACTACCAATAGTACAATCAACAACTTATAAATATGAGTCATCACAACAATTGGGAGATTTATTCGACCTAAAAGATGTAGGATATTTCTATACAAGACTTGCAAACCCTACAAATGATGCAGTAGCAAATAAGATATGCCAATTAGAAGGTGGAGTTGCCGCAATATTAACTTCATCAGGACAAGCAGCTAACTTTTATGCAATAATAAATATAGCTAGTGCTGGAGACCATGTAATTTCAACTTCAGCAATCTATGGAGGAACTTATAACCTTATAGCTAATACACTTAAGAATTTAGGAATTGAATCAACTTTCGTTGATCCAGATATCTCAGATGAAGAATTACAAACAAAGTTTAAACCAAATACAAAATTAGTCTTTGGTGAAACTTTATCAAATCCATCATTAAAAGTATTAGATATAGAAAAATTCGCTAAAGCAGCACATAAAAATGGAGTACCTCTAATAATTGACAATACATTCCCAACACCAATCTTCTGTAGACCTTTTGAATGGGGAGCAGATATTGTTATTCACTCAACTACAAAATATATGAATGGATCTGCTAACGCAGTTGGTGGTGTAGTAGTTGACTCAGGAAACTTTGATTGGACTCAATATAGCGAAAAATATCCAGGACTAACAACTCCTGATGAAACTTACCATGGAACAATTTATACTGAAAGCTTTGGTAAGGGCGCATATATTACAAAAATGACAACTAACTTGATGAGAGATTTAGGTTCCATTCCTTCACCACAAAACTCATTCTATTTAGGAGTTGGTTTAGAAACTTTACATTTAAGAATGGAAAGACATTTCCAAAATGCTTTAGCTATTGCTCAACATTTAGAAAAACATCCAAAAATAGCTTGGGTTTCATTCTCAGGATTAGAAAAAGATAGCCAACATGAATTAGCTAAAAAATATTTACCAAACGGATCTTGTGGTGTTATATCATTTGGAATCAAAGGTGGTAGAGAAGAAGCAGCTAAATTCATGGACTCACTAAGATTAGCAGCAATTGTTACTCACGTAGCTGATACAAGAACTTGTGTATTACACCCTGCATCAACTACACATAGACAAATGAATGATGATGAGTTAGTAGCAGCTGGAGTATCTCCAGACCTAATCAGACTTTCTGTAGGTATAGAAGATGTTCGTGATTTAATAGCTGATATTGACCAAGCATTAGAAAAATAAATTAGATATTAGTTTCCCTAAAGGAGTTGTATATATTCGATGTTTTATCCTATATAACAACTCCTTTTTTTGTGCAAAAACAGGGAGTAAAGAATCGTAGGATATGATATAATATATATGATAAATTAAATTTGGGGATGATATTTTGAATAGAAAAACAAATGAAAGTATTCGTTCAAAAATTTTGGGTATTTGTTTGATTTTAGCTGGTTTTGTAATTGCTATATTTGCATTTAGTCAACTTCTTGATAAGGATAATACTTATATCAATATCGAAAGAAGTGGTGAGCGAATTGAAAATAGTATTTTTTATAAATATGATGGAAAGATTTATGCACTTATTCCAAGTGGAGGATATTATATTGTAGAAGGTGCAGATATAGATTCTTTTAGTGTAATTAAGTCAGAGAATACTTATGACTCTTCTGTTGTAGGAAAGGACAAAAATTACGTTTATTTTGGAAATGTTAAAATTAAAGACCTTAATCCGAAAGAAATATCTAATATTGGCAATGGATATTATACTGATGGAAAAACTACTTATTTTTGTTCCCTACTTTCTGAGAGAAATAAAGAAATTTCATATCTTTCAGATGCTTTTGGAAATATAGTTCATATTTTTAATAAAAATTATAAACCTAAGTCATATATTTATCCATATCATAAATTGAATACCGAAAAGAAAATTACAAAAATTAATAATTTGATATATTTTGCAACTGACGGAGATGTTCTATATTACGAAGGAAAATCTCTTGAAAATGCAGATATAAATACCATAAAGCAAATTTCTAAACTTGGAGAATATTTTTCTGATAAAGAAAATGTCTATTACAAAAATGAGCTTTTACCAATTAAAAATAGTGGAGAATTGGAAGTTGTTTTAAGTAGTCAAGGAAGTAATTTTCTTTATGATAGAAAAACTGGAGAGGTATTTAAAGATAATATAAGGTTTGATGAAAAATCAGTACCATATGTAGCTATTGGTAACAATAGTTCACATATTTATAATATGTTTTTTGTTTCAAATGATGGTGTTTATTTTTTTAATCAAAGAAAAAATAAGCAAGTAAGAATTGGAGATAATAAATTTAAAGGAAAAATTGAATTTTTAACTGAAAATGTGTTTTGTGATGATGAAGATATGTATTTTTTAAGTTCACATCAAACTTTTATCAACTATTTATATGGACATAGAGCAAAGTATTTATATAAAGAAATATCTGAAATCACAAAATTTGATAAAAAAGAAGGTTGGAAAAAAATAAAAGATTTAGGTCAAATTTCTGATGGTTCAATTTGGACAAAAAATGGGAAATATTATTATTTCGACAACTTAGGAAATAGTCAGCTTGTAAATAAAACGGTATTTGAAATTATAGATAATAAAGTTTTAGATGAATTATTATATGATAATGGCAATTTAAATGTTGATAGAATTAGAACAATTATTAAAGAAGGTAAACTTCAAGCGGTTTCTGGTGAAGTATTATATGCTGCAACAGTTAAATATAGAGGATTTTATCGTTATTTATTTTTATTAACACCATTAGTAATTATTGGAACTGAACTTAAATGGAGAAATATTAAAAAAAATAGTCAAATTAAAAATCAAAAAAAACATAATTAGATTGAAAAACTGATTATGTTTTTTTATGTTAAAAAGTCTGGAAACATTTAAATTTAGAGTTTTATAAAACTATTAGTAATTTTTGTAATTGTTGACATCTTTTAAATTAAAGAGTATAATTATCGTGATAACATTAATTGTGAAGATACAATTTTATCGTGGCAATTAATAAAATATAGTGTAAAAGGAGCATATTATGAAAATGGGAAAAAAATCTTCAAAAAAGAGATTTAAAGTAGCTACTACTTCTGTTCTTGCTGCTGTACTTTTAAGTTTAAGTTTAAATAGCAGTAAGGTATACATGGCTGAAGAAAATGTAGAAGTTACTACAAAAAATGTTAATGAAAATGAAAGAAATCTTCCGAAAGTTAGAACTAGAGCAGCTGAGGGAGATGGAGATGATATAGCAGTACTTCCAAAAATACCTACTCCTGTAACTCCAGGTTTTTATGCTGATAAAAAAGAAGCTGAAGAAGTAGAATTTGACCCAGATAATGGGAATATTGATATTGAAGAAAATGTTAATTATATTCCATTAGGTAAAGTTCAATTAGTTGATAAAGCTACAGGAAATGTAATAGCTCAACAAGTTTATGCAAATAATCCTAGCGATGCTACAAAAGCAGCTCGTACTAAATTACCAAAAGTACCAGAAGGATATAAATTTGTATCAGAAAATTTAACTCTACAAAATTCTGCTATTGAAAAAGTAACTAAAGTACATAAAGGACAAGGTGGAGGCAAAGAGATTATTAAATCTGAAATTACTCTTACTAAGGTAGGAGATGATTTATTCTTTGATCCAACAAATGATCAAGTTCAACCTTTAGTTGATGGTGCATCTTTTAGTTATTCTCAAGGAAATAATGTAATTTTTTACATTGTTAAGAATGAACCAGAAAAGCCAGCTGAAGAGCCTAACAAACCAGAAACTCCAAAAGAAGAGCCTAAGAAACCTGAACCTAAGAAACCTGAACCTAAGAGAGAAAATCCAGCACCAAAACGCGGATTACCAAAGACAGGTGTTGAAACAACTTCTGTTGTAGTACCAACATTGGGAGCTATCTTAGCAGGATTTGCTTTTAGAAGAAATAGAAAAAATAAATAATTTTTTTGAATTTTATAGTAAAATACAAACACCCTTAAAGAAAAATGCTATCTTTTGGGTGTTTTTCATTTTTTAAATTTTAATTAATTAAATTATTGAACTTAAAATAGCATTGTGGTATAATTTATTTAATTCACATAATAAGCATTTACAAATGTCTATGAATAATAATATTTATTTTATATTAAAAAGGAGGAGATTATAAAATGAAGAAAAAAATTAAGAAGTTTCTTTCATTTTTTACAGCAATTGTAATAACATTAGGTGTAATAATACCTAGTGCTTCATTTGTTCACGCTGCCACTACTTTAGGTGTAGCACAATATACAAAAACTAGTGGAGTTGTAACAGGGGTAACTGCTAGTAATGATGGAACTTATGAAGGAAAATGGACTGCTGATATTCCAATGGGAAAAGTAATGGCTGGAATTGAAAATGAGATGAAACAAGCAGCAGACAGTGGATACTATCCACATGGTAAAGACGGTAAAAATAAAATTGCATATGTAGAATATAAAGTTACATTCCCTGAAGGTGTGACTATTGATAATGCAAATATAACTACAGATAACACAACTAGTATGTTCAACAAATCCGCATTTACTTATACTGTAAACGGACAAGTTGTAACATTTAAATTACCACTGAACGATGTAAATTGGGCAGGTATATACAGTGGATATACTAACGATGGTGGAGCTAATTCAGATAAGAAAATTAGCTTAAGTATTCCATATACTGTAAAGGCAACAAGTCTTGATGAAGCAAAAGCTTTAGAAACTAAAAATATTACTGCAAAAGGTGATTTTGAAACACATGCTAGTGGTTTTTTATATGCTTTTACTAAGGTCGTTTATAATACAGATACTAGTACAAAACCTCTAGCTACTGATTTTTCAAAATCTGATGTATTTGTTAAACCAACAAATGTTGATTTTACACAATCTGTTAATATAGATGCTGATATTTTAATTGCTGGGGATACTGGTAATAATACAATAGTTAAACAAAAAACAGATGAAATAGATTTTGAAGGTGTTATTAAGGCTAAGACTATAAAAGATCAAATGGCTGCTATTGAAGCTTCACATCTAGGAGCGAATGCTAATGATATTAAATTAGAAAACTTAGATACTTATTTCTATGCAAATCTTACATTACCAGAAGGTTTAGATTTTACAAAATCAGAAGCTACACTTACTGGCTCAAATGGATCTTTTGAAATTGAAGAAGCAAAAGTTGAAGGAAAGACTGCAAAAGTTAAGTTCAAACTAGTCGGAGCAGAAAATATTAATAATTTCGCTAAATTAAAAGAAGCGATAAATAAAGTAGATGATGAACTTAAAGTTACATTTAAAACTGCAAAATTTAGTGATAGCGCTCAAAGTGGTACTGACTATGAAGTAACTGGTAGTGTTCTTGGAAATTTAAAAGCAAAAGCAACTCATACCGTAACTGGAAATGTTGTTAATTTTAATTTATCTTGGAATGGAACTCAAACAGATGCTGGAAAGAGCAATTCTAATCCAAATGCGATTGCAATTTCTGTTAAATACTTAGCTCCAACAGAAGATAATATATCAGCAGTTGGAAATCTAGAAGGTGATTTACTAGTTAATGGAGATACACAACATGATAAAGTCTATGAAGCTAACAAAAATGATTCATTGACTATGACTGGTTTATTAAATGTAACTCCAATTAAAAATCAAGTAAAAGATTTAGAAAATACTTATGCTGCCTCTGGTGTAGCAACAAATATCAAAGTAGAAAATGCTACTACTTCTTTTACAGCTAAGATGACATTGCCTGAAGAATTAAAGTTTGCTGATGATTATACTGTTGAATTAGCAGGAGCAAATGGAAAATTCAAAATTTTAGAACAAAAAGTAGAAGGAAAGACAATAACTGTTACTCTTACAATAGCAGATGAAATTCAAACTTTTAAAGAAGTAAAAGAAGCTGTTGAGGGAGTAGATAATGAGCTAAAGGTTAATGTAAAAGGAGTTAAATTCGATACAGATAAAGCCATAGCTAATACAAATTACACAATTAATGGAACTGTTTCTGGTAAGTTTAAAGCAAAAGCTACAAATATTCTTTCAGGAAAAGTAATTAATTTTGATTACACTTGGAATGGAGTTCAACTTGCTGGAGGAGAAGATTCAACAGATCCTACTACTAGAGATATCAAACTAACTGTTAAATATGTTGAAGATAATGAAAATGTATTTGAAGCAACTCAAAAACTATTAGGAGATATTTTAGTTGGAAATGAAACAGAGCATGATAAAGTATTTGAAGTTGAAAAGAATGCAAAAGTCGCATTTACTGGTTCTTTAGATGTTTCACCTGTTAAGAAACAAATGAAAGAAATTGAAGAAAGATTCAATAGAACAAATGTAGATCCTACAACTATTACAATTTCAGATTATAGTTCAACTTTTACAGCTAAATTAACATTACCAGAAGAAATGGATTTTGACGGTAATCCTCAAGTATCTCTTTTAAATGATAATGGAAAGTATAAGATAGTTAGCTCAAATGTAAATGGTAAAACTATTGAAGTAGTAATGACTGTAAATAAAGAAGTTAATACATTTGCAGAATTAAAAGATGCTGTAAATGGAATGGAAGATAAACTTAATGTTGTAGTTAATGGTGCTAAATTTAATAATAAAGCTTCAGAAAATACAAATTATACAGTTAAAGGCACAATGACTGGAGAACTTAAAGCAAAAGCAAAAGATACTAGAACTAGTGCTGTAATTAATTTTAAATTAAAATGGGAAGCTGAACAATTACCAGAAGGAGCGGATGCAATTAATCCTACAAGTAAGGATATAACATTTACTTTAAAATATGTTTCTAATGAACAACCAGTAGTACCGCCAGTTAATCCAACAAATCCTGAAAAACCAAAACTACCAAAAACATCTGTTGGAACAAATATAGATCTATATTCAGTTCTTGTTGGAATATCAGGAGCAGTCACTGCTATTGGATTTAAAAAAAGAAAAAAAGAAATTTAATGGCTTTTGATTTTAAATAAAAAATAAGTAATCGACCTTTAGATTAAAAATTTAGAGGTCGATTTTTATTGTGAAACAACTAGGTTCCCGGGCACCCACCCGATGTGAAGCATCGTGGAAGGGTGGAGTTTTTATTACGAAGTAACAAGGTTCCCGGGCACCCACCCGATGTGAAGCATCGTGGAAGGGTGGAGTTTTTATTACGAAGTAACAAGGTTCCCGGGCACCCACCCGATGTGAAGCATCGTGGAAGGGTGGGTTTTTTATTACGAAGTAACAAGGTTCCCGGGCACCCACCCGATGTGAAGCATCGTGGAAGGGTGGGTTTTTTATTACGAAGTAACAAGGTTCCCGGGCACCCACCCGATGTGAAGCATCGTGGAAGGG
>NZ_JBKICJ010000006.1:0-50118 GCF_046569675.1 Parvimonas pharyngis | reverse complement strand
TTGAGCTGAACCCAAAAATACGGACAGTTAAATAAATTATTCAAAGGAATGTAATCTATAATCAATAGGAGACATTCCTTTTAAATTCTCCTTAATTCTTTTCGTATTGTACCATTTAATATACTCTTTTATATCTTCTATTAATTTTTCATAAGAAGAATAATTTTCTCCATAAAACATTTCTTGTTTCAATATTCCAAAAAAATTCTCCATTGGTGCATTATCTAAGCAGTTTCCTTTCCTAGACATACTTTGTCTTATATTGTTATTTTCTAATATTCTTACAAAACTACTATGTTGATAATGAAAGCCTTGATCTGTATGAATTGTTAAATCTTCTTTGTTTTTTATTCTTTTTAAAGCTTTTTCTAATGACTTATTTGTTAAAGTTACTGTAGGACTAAAACCTATTGAATATGATATTATTTCTCCATTAAAAGTATCTAAAATCGGTGATAAATATATCTTCTTTTCACTATTTCTTATTTTAAATTCTGTTATATCTGTTAGCCATAATTTATTTGGTTTATCAGCTTTAAAATTTCTATTAACAATATTATTTGCTATCTTTCCTACTGTTCCTTTATATGAATTATACTTTCTAACTCTATTTTTAAACTTTATACATAAAAGTTCATTTTCTTTCATTATTCTTAAAACTTTCTTGTGGTTTACAATAAGTCCATATTCTAATCTTAATACCTTACTTACTCTTCTATATCCATATCTTCCTTTAGATTCTTTTACTATATCTTTTATTTTTTCAATAATATAAATCTCTTTTGACTTTATCTGTTTATATAGTTTTTCTTTCCACTCATAAAAGGAACTTTTATTTAATTTAGCCACTTTTAACCATTGTAATATTGTAATTGATTTATATTCTTTTGCCTTGCTTAATTCAATTATCGCTTTTGCTTTTTCTTTGTTTTTAAGTCCTTTTCCATAAGCAAGGCTTGAAGTTTTTTTTCATAAGCTATAGCTGCCTTTAATAGGAGATTTTCTTCTCTTAGTCTTAAAAGTTCTTCTCTTTCGCTTTCTTGTAAATTTTTTTTTCTTTTTTGTTCTATTGGTATAGATTTTTTCATTTTAGGCTTTCTTCCTTTTGTTTTACTATTTAAACCTTCTAATCCATATTCATCATATTTCCTTTGCCAATTAACTATGATTGAATCATTTGTTATATCAAATTTAACAGCAGTTTCTCTGAAAGTTAGATTATTAGTTTTTTTATATTGTAATACAAACAGCTTAAAATTACTAGTATAACTTTTATTTTTTACTTTTTTACTTACGCCTTTAATACCATTATCCATATACCATTTTATCCAATTTTTGATTGTTGATAGTGGTATTTTATATTTTTTTGATAATTTACATTGACTAATATTATTTTTCTCATATTCTTTAATTACTTTTATTTTTAATTTTTTATCATATTTTGACATTCAAAAACCCCCAAATCCTTTGTCCGGATTTAGGGGTTCACATCAAATCAAGGTCTTTTTAAAATTAATTATTTAATGATTTTTTCTTTTTAAGCATATAAACTGAACCTGCACAGAGCATTACGAAAAGCCCTGAAACAATAAATATTAAAGTTCCAGTTCCACCTGTGTATGGGTAAGTAACTTTATCATTTTTAATATCTATTTTTTGTGTTTGGACATTTCCATAAATATCTTCATATAGAACAATATTTCTAGGAGTTTCTACACGTCCCTTAACTTCTTTTACAAGAGTTATTGTTCTATCCTCAGCATCAATTCTTATATGATATTCAATATTTGTCTTTGCATATCCCATTGGTGCAGTCTTTTCAGTTAAAACATAGTCGCCAGTAGGGAAGTCATCTGGAATATCAAACTTAAATCCATTTTCTGTACTTGTTGTTAAGTCATAAGATTGAGTTTTTTCTTTAGGTCCTTTTAATTCTAGTACCAAAGTACCTTGTTTAATAAGCTCTCCTAAAGAATCTTGTTTGCTAAACATAAAATACATAGGATTTAATTTAAAGTTTTGTATTTGATAGAAAAGATCTTTTGAACCATAAATTGTTTCTCTATACTTAATCTTTCCTTGGTTTGTTACTTCGAACTCTCTTACAAAATCTTTTGGAAGACGAAAACCCTCAGGAGCTTTTATTTCCTTTATAGCATATTTTCCAACTTCAAGATTATCAAATTTGAATTTTCCGTCAGCTCCAGATTTAACAACAAGATTTTTACCATTTTTTTGCACTGGTAAATATCTTTCGGTGATATCTTGTTTATATAGTTCAAATTCTACATCAGGTAGGGCAATCTTTTGTTCATTTTCAATTTTGTATTTGAAAAATTCTACTTCGATATTTTTAGTATTTGTTATTTTAACATCTGCACTTTCAGATTTAATGAAAGTTTTGTTGTTTGAATATTCAATCTTACTTTCAAAACCTTCAAGTGCAACTTCCTTTACAGTATATTCAAAATGATAACCTAAATTATCAAAAGGAATTAATTTTTCAAAAGTTCCAGTCCAATTTCCAGCTTTATTTAAAGTCTTTTCTGCAATTTCCTTTTCTCTATCAGCTGCTGCTACATTTGGATTTGTTGATTTTCTAACAAGTTTAACTTTGATTTCCTTTTTCATACTATCTGGTAATTCTGTACCATTTTTGTATTTCCAAACCTTTTGAACATTTACATCAATAGTATTTGCCTTTACAGAAGGAACAGGGAAGTCTCTTTTTGTATTAGGATTTTTCTCGTTTGGAGTTAAAGTAGTAGGTCCATTTGTAGGATAGAAGAAATCACCTTTATATTGAGGGTCTTCTGTTCTTAAATTAACCTTATATCTTAAATTAACCCATTGGTTTGCACCCAGATTTAATCCTGTCATAGATATTTTTCGAGTATTTTTATCGTAACTGACACTGACACCGTTTAGAAGTGAAGGATTTGATGCGGTAAGTTTATAGAATTTATTTCCGTCTAAATTAGCATTCAAATTCAAATCAACCATATCGCCCATTGGATCGCTTACTGAACCGTTAATAACTGTCGGATTAAACAATCTTGCTTCAATTTTTGACAACAAAGTACTTAGTTGATCAATATGTGTAGCATCATAATAATGATTTTTGCTAGTTGACATTCTTTCCATAATGTCTACAGCAGAAGGTTTGTCAACGTGATGTGGCTCAGGATATCTCACTGAGTAACCGTCATTATTAAATGTATAGCCTGATAGTTCTACACCAACAGTGAAAGTTTGGTACTTATTTACTATATTCTTAGCTTCGTAAAGTGTAGGTATACCGTGATCAGTAATATCTAATCGTCTTCCAGTTGAAGCATCAGGAACATTATAAGCTCTATGAATACTATAAACTTCGTCGTATCTGCTATTTCCTTTAGGTACTAATTTGTATGCTTGTCCATCTCCCATTATATTAGTATCTATATTTGAGTATTGTTTTGGCTTCCTAGGAAAAAGTTTTGAATAATACGTGTTTTGTTCCGAAACTATATGCTTAGAATAGTCAAATGTAGCAATTCCGCTTCTATCTACACTCTTCATTTTATATGAACGAGTGGGAGTACCATCTGTCAAATGTATAATATATTTTTCGTTGCTAGCAGGACTTTGATTTTTTAAAATATCTGCTGCACGTTTTAAAGCGGCTTGTGTAAAAGTAGCTCCACAAGACTTACCAAGTTCATAAGGAGCTTTTGTAGGTAATTTAGCAATTATATCTTCTTTGTTCGGAGTTAAAGTTCCAACAGTATTATCAGGGAAATATTGGTTTTCAAAATAGAATTCTTTACAAAGACTTCCATCAAAAACATCTGATCCGTATGTTACTAAAGCAAATCTAACATTTTCTCCTGCTTTTTCTTTAACATTATCTAAAAAAGTTTTAATTGCGTTGTTAGCAGCAGTTACACGGTCATGAGCGCCATGTAGTGGATCACTAGAAAGATTTCCACTTCCATCTCTACCATTAAGTCTCATTGAGTTTGAATTATCTAAAACTATAACAATATCTTTTCTCTTTGCTTCGGGTTTTTCCTTTCCTTGAATTTTCAAGTCAATATAAAACTCTCCGTCTTTTTCACCCTTACTTGCAGTTTTTGAAACAAAGGCTTCATCATACTCAATAGGTTGATTTCTGTAGTTTCTTATTACTCCGTCAATTTCTGTGTAATCAGTAGGAAATCTACCACTCGTATTATCGGTATATCCTATATCAGCCCTAACAATTGTTGGTATGATAAACTGACACAAAAAAACGAATAATAATGAAAAACTAACTAAGGTTTTTTTCGTTTTCATATAAATACCTTCCTTAAAAATAAATAAATGTATAAAATAAATAAATAAATGTTGCAAATACTTGTGTTTTTCCTAAAAAAACGCTAAAATTAACCAATTTTTAAGAAATTGCACATAAGTTTGCACTTATAAAATTTTTCTTACAAAATTTCTCAATATAATTTTACATCATATTTGAAATAAAATCAATATATATTTACATATATTTTTATAAAAAAATTTAATCTAGTAAAATTAAAATATTAAAAAAATATTTTTATAAAAAATTTAAAAAAATATGAATTTAGGTATTGAAATTTATTTTAATTAATGTTATACTAAGCATGAGTTTAAAGAATATTTAAATCAAATATTCATAAAATTTCAATTTATATGGGCATTACTTAAAAATTTTTAGAACTAAAAGTAGAATGATATTTTAGATCTAAAATTTTTACATGTCTAGAAATTTGTTATTATATTTTTATAGGAGGAATTATAGTTATGAAAACAATAACTAAGAAAATTGTTTCAAGTGTTCTAGCATTTGTTATGATTCTTGGAATCTTTGCATCAGTATTACCTACTGCAAAAGTTAATGCTGCAGAACCAAATGGAACTAAAAAAGTAACTTTACACAAATTACTTTTAGAAAAAGAAAAATTAGAAAAATGGGATAGTGCTAAAGTAGAAGAAAAAGGCTACAATGGTACTCAAGACCTAAATCAATTAAACACAATTTTAGCAACAATCGGAAACGGACATCCTGATTCAGTTTCTGAAATCGCTGGTGTTTACTTTGTATGGCAAGCAAAACAACCTGATGGAAGCTTTAAATATGTTAAAGCTGATGGTACTGTAACAGAAAATATTGACGAAGCTTTAGGTGGACTTACAGAAGCTAATGGTAAAGCTTTCGATGTTACTAACCTTCCAGCTGGTGAATACCAAATTCTTGAAGTTAAAGAAAAATCAACTTACGTTGGAACTGATGGACAAACATTAACTGCTCAAAAAGCTGTTCCAGTTGTTATTACTTTACCATTAGTAAATGAAACAGGAACAATTGAAAATGCTCATGTTTATCCAAAGAACACTCAAGAAAAACCACAAGTTGATAAGAACATTGAAGGACAAGCTGACTATGCTAATTCAAACAATCCTAAAGATTTAATTAATAAAACTGTAGGACAAGAAGTTCCTTACGAAGTTAAGACTAAGATTCCTAAAGATGCTACTTATAAGACAATCAGATGGGAAGATACAATGACTAAAGGTCTTACTTACAAAGCTGGTTTAACTCTTACTGCTAATGTTGTAGCTCCAGCTGAAGCTATTACTTTAGCTCAAGGAACTGACTATGAATTAACTGAAAATGCAAGTGGATTCGTATTAAACTTCAAAGCATCTGGTCTTGAAAAAATCGAAGCAGCTGCTAAAAAAGGTGAAGTTGAATTCGTATTAAAATATAAAGCAGTAATCAATGGTGAAGCAGTTGTTGAAACTCCTGACAAGAACCAAGTTAAATTTGATTATGCTAACAAACCAGTTAACTATGTTGACCCAAGAGATAAAGAAATAACTCCAAAGAACAATGAAATTGAAGTTGCTAAGACTTGGGCTGATGGAGCAGCACCAACAGGTGTTACTGTTACTTACTACTTATATGAAAAAGCAGCTAACGCAGCTGATGACAAAGTAGTTGATTCAGTTGTTAAAACTGGTCCAGATTATAACCATAAATTTACTAAATTAGATGCAGCTAAAAAATACTATGTAAAAGAAGTTGTTGCTGGATATTCTCCAGAATACACTGTAAACGCTCAAGGTAAAGTAGAAATTAAGAATACTAAGAGACCTGACGTTCCTACACCAATCATTCCAACAACTCCAGATGTAGTAACTTACGGAAAGAAATTCGTTAAGACTAATGAAGCTGGTACTGAAAGATTAGCAGGAGCTGATTTCGTAGTATTAAATGCTGAAGATAAATATTTAGCATTAAAAGATACTGCAACAGTTGCAGCTGACAAAGCAGCTTATGACCAAGCTCAACAAGAATATGATCAAGCTATTGCAGCTTACAATGCATTAACTAAAGATCAACAACAAGGAGCTCAAGGAACAACTGCTAAAGAATTAATCGAAACTAAGAAAGTTGCTCGTGATGAAGCTTTCAGAAAAGTTAGAACTGATTATGAATGGACTACTCAAGAAGCAAAAGCTATTAAATTCACATCAAACAAAGATGGACAATTTGAAGTAACTGGTCTTGCAGCTGGAACTTACAAATTAAAAGAAGTTAAAGCTCCAGAAGGATATGCTTTATTAAACGGAACTATTAGTTTTGAAGTAAATGCAACTTCTTACTCAGCAGCTGCTGGCGATATCGCTTATGATCCAGCTGGTACAGCAACTGATGCTACTAAAGTTGTGAACAAGAAAGTTTCTATTCCTCAAACTGGTGGAGTAGGTACTATAATCTTCACTGTTGTAGGGGTAACTCTAATGGGAGCTGCTGTTTACGCAATGAAGAAAAGAAATGCTGAAGAAAAATAATATAAATATTAAAAATTAAAGAATTATATCAGGAGATTTTTCTCCTGATATAATTTTAATTAAAGGAGAGGAAGCATTGAGAAAATTTACGAAAAATTTTATATCAATTGTAATGTCTTTTATATTGCTTCTGAATATCGGACTAATTAGCAAAACAGTGTTTGCATCTGAGCCTTTAGATATTTATATTTATTCTCAAAAGGATGATTATGAAAAACATCCAATAGTTAAGACTAAATTAAAAGTTTGGAAGCTTAAAGACGGTTATGCTAGTAAAAATAAAATTGAAATTGTTGAAGAACTTAAAGATTTGAAAGATGAAGATATTTCCAATGAAAATGGAAATTATTTTGAAACTCCAAAAAGTGATAATGACGGAAGAATTACTCTAAGTCTTGAACCAGGAACATATTATGTTCGTGGAGATTCAGATGCTACAGAGGAATATGAAGTTGCACCTTTTGCTTTCAAAGTTCCAGATGATGGAAAATTCATTTACTCTAAGACAATAAAGAAGACGCCCGCTCTTGACGGTAAAGTAAGATTATACAAAGTGTCTGAAGACGGAAAAACTCTTGAAAATGTAGGTTTCAAATTATTTATGAGAACTGCAGATGGAGATGTAGAAGTACCTTTGAACGGAAATTCTTATGATAAAGACGGTGCTCCAAGAACTCTTTATACAGATAGTACAGGACAAATCTTTATTGATAAACTTCCTGCAGGAGACTATTTCTTTAGAGAAGTTGAACCTCTTTCAGGATATACTGTAGATAAAACTGATACAACTTTTACAGTTGTTGACGAAACAGAAATTCCGCTTAGAGTTATAAATAAAAAGACTGAAACGGGAGATAAATTGTTTGTTAAGGTTTCAAGTGGAAAAGATCCACAATTCCTTGAAGGTGCTACTTTTAAGGTAATGGTTAAGGAAGGCGACAAGTTTGTTCCTGTTAAGAGAGATGGACAAGATTATGTACTTGTTTCTGGAAAAAACGGTGGATTTAAAGTTGAAAATCTTCCTTATGGAACTTATTATTTGGTAGAAACAAAGGCTCCAAATGGTTACAGCTTATTATCAGGAAGTGTTGAGTTCAAAATTGACGGAACATCAAAAGATAATGAAGCGACAATAATTAAAAACGAACCTTTCAAACCAGGTATTCCAAAAACTGGAGATATTTTATTTTTATTAATGACAGTTGGAGGATTAGTAATCTTCACAACTGGATATTTCATTAGCAAAAAAGGTAAAAGCAAACAAAATTAAAAGATTTAAAGACAATTAGAAGAACGAGTTAACTCGTTCTTTTTTTATTGCTAAATACAGAATATTTTTGTTTAGAATATAGAACGACGTTAAAGGTAAATAAACTTCGAATTATCTTTGTAAATGTAGTAGAAAAAATATAGTAAAAAAATAGTAGAAAATATAAATATAATTTTATTCTTATATAGTATAGAAAACAAAATAATTCACGTCATAGCAATTAAAAAAGAAAATCCCCGCAACACACGTCATATCAACCGGAGAGTAACGGAGTGAATCTAGCCCTTATTTTTTATAAGGTATAGAAACTTAAATATCTCACGTCTTAGAACCTAGCAAAGAAAGGCTCCTAACACGTCATCTTGAGCGTAGTCGAAAGATCTCAACTATTGCTTGTTTACAAGCAATAGTATTTCTGAAAGAAATAAAAAATAAATATATATTTATGTATCTTCGATACATTTACTTTTGCTAAAGCAAAAGTATGAGATCTCTCCGCTCCGTCTCGCTCTGCTCAACTCCGGTCGAGATGACGTATAAGGGAAGTTCTCTCGTTTAGTAGCTAGACGTTAAAAGTAAATAAACATCAAAATAGATTTATTAAATAAGTAGAAAATAAAAAATAGTATAAGAAATTTTTTATTTATTAAAAAAATCATTTTATTTGTATATTTTAATAATTGAAAATTTTCACGTCATAGCAATTAGAAAAGAAAATCCCCCAATACGTCATCTTGAGCGTAGTCGAAAGATCTCAATTATTGTTTGTTTACAAACAATAATATTTCTGAAAGAAATAAAAAAATAAATTTTGAAAATATATAAAAAATACTGTATTTTTCTTGATTTTATGGTATAATAAGCTTACTGAGTGGGAGTATAAATTATATACAAAAAAGATTTTATATGACATTTTTTAGATTAATAATAATTTTATATTCCGCTATTTAGTTAGAAAGTTTATATTTGGGTAACTATTAATGGTGTTATGTTAGATATTAATAAAATTACGTAGATTTATTTATTTAAGAGGAGGAAAAATGAGCAAAAAGTCGATTTCAAAAATTTTAATTTGTGCATTGTTAATTTCTATATTACCAAAGACAAATTTTGCACAAGAAGAAAAAGTAACTACTGAAGCAGTAAGTACTAAAGAAAAGGAAAATAAGAACGAAAAAGAAGCTCCAAAAGTTGAAGAAAATAAAGAAAATTCAACTGAAAAAAAAGCTGAAGCTGAAAATACAGAAAAACAAAATACTGTTGAAGCTCCAAAATCAGAAGATAAGAAAGAAAAGAGCGCAGAAGAAGTAAAACCTAGATCTGCAAGAAATAAAAGAGAAGTTAAAGCTAATTTCGAAGGAACAGTTACATTTGTAGGACAATGGACTGGTGAATCTAGAAGAAAAGAAGATTCAACTAAAAACTTTACAAATGCTGATGAAAAATTAGGTGCTCCTTTAACTAATCCAGGATTATTTAGATCAATTGGAAAAACTTTCTTAGGTTGGTCAGACAAGGCTCCTGTTGAAAATGGAAAATTAGCTGATGGTGCTAGATTATTCTCACCAGAAGATAAGATTTCAACAGTATTCCCTGATGGAATTCCTGCTGATGCTAAAATTTATGGTGTTTATTTCAGTTTAAATGACCCAGAAACTCCATTACCAGATAGTACTTTTGGTTTAGGACTTTCTATTGTTGGTGGTCTTAATAAGTTCAAATTAGAAGGAACTGAAATAACAATTGATAAGGATAAAACTTCTGAAGAAGTTTTACCAGATACAAAATTAGCAGAAGAAAAAGATGAAAATAAAGATAGAAAAATAATAGATAATTACACTAAAAAAGATGATGTTAATGAAATTCACGAAGTTATTGCAACATCAGAATTTCAAACAGACCCTGTAATATCAATGTTAGTTTATAGAGATCCTCATGTTGGTTATGTTGGACCAGTTTTCTCAAATACTTACAAAGATAATGAATTTAAAACTGATGACGGTAAGACAGGATACACTTATGTAGATATAAATGTTAATCTTGATAATGATTTAGTAGTTCCTGAAAAAATCTATTTAGAATATGAAGGCTATGCATGGAGACCTTTATATGTAATGGGAGCAAATAAACAAGTTTTAAATATCTTTGATCCTAATACAAATGCTGATTTAGGAAATACAAAAGATAGTTTTAAAACTTTGGTAAGTAGTACTAATCCAAAAGTTACATTTGGAGTAAATACTAATAACAATAAGAATTTTACTGTTAGAATGATTATTAGAACTGGTAATGAAAAAATCGCAGAAAGCAATATAACTCCAGATGCAGGTCAATCAATTGCTGAAAAGATTTTACAAAATATGAAGTTAAAAGTTCTTTCAAAGAAAGATTTAAAAACTTTATTACCTGGAAAATCAGATGCAGAATTAAATAATAATGTTTTAAGAATAACTGATGAAAAAGCTAAGGAATTAGCAGATACTGAAGGCGAAACTACTTTAAAAATAAAAGGTTATATTCAAGGAAACACAATGGTAAATGCAGGAAGAATTTCTTTCCTTACTTTAAATCATGAAGAAGAAATTAAGAGAGTTGATGCAAATACAATTGCTCTTGGATATACAATAGAAAAATACAATGTAACTTTTACATTTATTTCCGGAACAGAAGGTAAAGATTTACCAGCTGAAGTTGCTGAAAAACAACCAGCAGACAAATTCGGTATTGAAAATGGAGTAAAAGAAACTCTTCAAAACTTTGCAGATGTTAAAGTTGATGGTGGAACTTGGAAATTCAAAGGTTGGTCAGTAGATAAAAATGGTGTTTCTGAAGCTGTTACAAATGAAGCAACAGTTGATGGAGATGACTTAATTTTAGTTGGAGAATGGATTTTTGTTGAAGATGAAAAACCAGTAGAACCGCAAAAACCAGTAGAACCACAAAAACCAGAACCTCAAAAGCCTGAACCACAAAAACCAGTTCAACCGCAAAAACCAAGAAAAGAAGGAAGTCTTCCAAAAACTAATGTACAAAGCGGATTATCTTATGTAATTCTTGCATTAGCTGGACTTGGTGGAGCATACATTTCAAAGAAAAAAGATAATGAATAATAAAAAAAGAGAAATAGGAATCCTATTTCTCTTTCGTGTATCTAATATGTTACATAGGAGGAGTGAACATGAAAAGATTATTAAAAAAATATATTTTTGTATTTTTATTATCTTTCTTTATTGGACTTTTTGCGATGAATAGTTCATATGCTGAAACTACAGTTACTACTGAAGATCAACTTCAAACTGCAATAAATAATAATGAAGATATAGTTATTAATACAAATATTTCAATTACAAAGTCAATTACTATTCCAAACACTTACAATAAAACAATTAAATTAACAGGGAATTCAACTTTAAATATGAATTTTGTTGGTGATATGTTTGTTGTTCAAGGTGCTAATTTTACATTAGACGGTGGTGTTATAAATGGTAATGAAAATGGTCGTGCTTTTAATATATTTGGTAATTCTAATCTTACTGTTAAGGGTACAACCATTAAAAATGCTAGTACAGAGAAATTTCCTAAAAAGATAGAAAATGGTTCTAATACTCAACAGTATAGTGGTGGAGCTGTTACTATTTCACATTCTGTACTTAATTTAGAAAATGTTATTTTCCAAGAAAATCATAGTAAAGCTGTAACTCCACTTCCAGAAAAAGCTGGTGATCCAGGTATTGAATCAAATGGTGGTGCAATTTTTTCTAATAATTCTACAATAAATGTTAAAGGTGGAAAATTCCTTGACAGTTATTCTGGAACAAGTGAAACTCTATTTGGCTCAAATGGAGAAGGTGGAGCTATAAAGTTAGTTGAAAACTCAGTTCTTAATATTGATGTTTTTGAAAAAGACGGACAAGAAATTAGAACACTTTTTGAAGGAAACCATGTTTATCATACAGATGGTAATAAGGGAGGATTTCAAGGTGGTTCTATTGAAGCTACAAATTCTATAGTTAATATAAATAAAACAGATTTCATTGTAAAAGGTGGTTTCGATACAGGTGGAGCTATCAAATTTGAACAATCTGGTACAAAAGCTAAACATAATAAGATTACAAATTCAACATTCAAATTAGTTGGTGGTCAATTACCAACAAAACCAGTTGCTTCAGCTTATTTTGGAACATCTGGTGGTGCAATTTGTTCAGAAGATTCTTATTTAACAATTACAAGTACAGATTTTACAATGGAAAATAATCCATCTGTAGCTTTTGCTGGTGGTTTTATTGATATAGTTGGATCTGGAGAATTTAATCTTTATGATTCAAAATTAACAGGTAATGGATATGGTTGGAACGACCTATCTAAAAAATCTGCTAAATATGGTGGAGGTATTGCTTTTGAAAATAATTCTTCAGCAAAATCTCATATCAAAAACTCTGTATTATCAAATTTCACAGTAGATCATACAGGTGCTATTATCTCTGTTGGACATAGAAAACCAACTGAAGATTCATACGGAAATACAACAGTTGATTTATTAATTGAAAATTCAACATTAACAGGTGCTAGAGCATATACATTTAATGCAAATTCAGCAGGAGCTGGTCTATACATTGCTCCAAATTCAAATGTAGTTATAAAAGGTGGTTCAATAACTGATACAAGCGCTAATTATGGTGGAGCTATTTACAATAAAGGTAATTTAACTCTTGATAATAAAGCTGCTATTAAACATAATGGAACAACTCAAATGGCTGCCGGAATTTTCAATGACGGCTACTTAAATGTTCATAGTGCTGAATTTGAAAATAATAAGAAAACAGATGATGCATATTTCAGTGGTGGTAATCATCAATTCTCTAATGGAGAACATTCAGGTGGAACAATCTATGCTAAAAAAGATGTGATTATCGGAACTGATGCAACATTCTCAACAGCTGATAAGAATGACATAAGAGTTATAGATAAAAAATCTTCTGTTATTTTAAGTGGAGCTAGAAATTCTGTAATAAATGTTTCAATCAGTGAAGTAGACAGTGAAGCAAATGATGGATTTTATGGAAGAGATTTTGTTGAAAAGGCTCATAGACATGTTGGTTATTTAGTTGGAAAAGGTCTTGAAAAAGCAGATTTAAAAGCTACTTATAAACCAACTGGAGCTGAAAGCTATAAACCAACAGCTGAAGATGCAAAAAATTTCCATTATGTTTCTAAAACTGTAGAAGCTGATAAAATTGCTGATGTTTCTGACCATGTTGGAACTGGTCTTTGGGACTATGTTTTAAATCCAGATAACAATACAGTTGTTCTTGGACAAAGAGCAAAAATGGTATATCATACAAATGAACCAACTGCTACTATAGATAATGGTTTAGCTGATAATGACCCTAATGGTCAAAAATTAGAGCAAATTTATACTTTCTATGATTCTGGAAATGGAAATCCAAGAGTTTCAATAGACAATGTTGCTGCTACTGAACTTACAAAAATAGATAAAGAACCTACTTTAGATGGACATGATTTTATTTCTTGGTATAATGATGAAGCTAAATCTAAACCATTAGATAAACTTGCTGATTCTAAGAAATATGATTTTGCTAATTCAACATTTACTAAGACTTGGAGTGCTAATGCTACTTCAGAAATTACAGATATTTTAAATGTTGCAAGTAAAAATACTTTAAATACTTATGCAGTTTACGAAAAAACTCCTGAAAAAACTTCAATTGAAGTTAAAAAGGAATGGGTTGGAGAAGTAAAGGAAACTACTGTAAAAGTTCAACTTTATAAAAATGGTGCAAAACTTGGGGATGAAGTAGAATTAAATGAAGGAAATAATTTCTCTCATAAATTTGAAAATTTATTGGTAAAAGATACTGAAACTCAAGCACAAGCGAATGTGTATGAAGTAAAAGAAGTTGGAGAGGCTGATGGAAAAGTTAGTCATGGAGAAAATAGTTACAATGTAGAATATAAAACTGAAAATAAAGTTGTAACAATAACAAATACTCACACTCCAAAACCAGTACCACAACCGGACCCAGTACCACAACCGGACCCAGTGCCACAACCGGACCCAGTGCCACAACCGGATCCAGTACCGCAACCGGACCCAGTGCCACAACCGGATCCAGTGCCACAACCGGATCCAGTACCGCAACCGGACCCAGTACCGCAACCGGACCCAGTACCACAACCGGACCCAGTACCGCAACCGGACCCAGTACCACAACCGGACCCAGTACCACAACCAGACCCAGTACCGCAACCAAATCCGGTACCACAACCACAAAAGCCACAAGTTCAAAAAGAAGGCAATCTTCCAAAGACAAATATCCAAAGTGGTATGTCTTATGTTGTACTTGCATTAGCAGGGCTTGGTGGAGCTTATATATCAAAGAAAAAAGATGATAAATAGGAAAAATATAAAAAAATAGAGAGTTAAAAACTCTCTATTTTTAATTGAAATTTTAATTTATTTTAAAATTGCTTGATTTTAGATTTTCTAAAGTATTTCTTACAACTGGGATTGAAAGCAATAATACAGTTATAACACCTTCTGTTCCTATATATGAAAGATTATACCATATTGAGTATAGTAGTGGATTCCATCCTTCTGGTGCATAAGAACCAAAGAATACATATCCTGAAAATACTGCAAATACAAATCTTCCTATAATTGATACTAAATAAGCAAAAATTAATTTATCTTTTTTATCTGCAAAAAATCCACTAAGTCCAAGTGCGCCAAATGCTAAAATATAGTCTATTATTGCTTGAACCGGTGTATATACTTCAGGCTTAATTAATAAATTTAAAAGTCCAAAAGAAATACCTGCTATAAGTCCAACTCTAAGTCCAAACATATAACCAATGAAAACTATAAAAATCATTGAAAATAAAGTCATGCTTCCTCCTTGTGGAAGACTAAAAATCTTTATTTGATTTGCACTTATACCAAGAGCCAAAAGAATGGCAGAATAAGTAAGCGCCTTTGTAGAAAATATTTTTTCGTCTTTTCTAAAATAAAAGACAATAAATAAAAAAGAAAAGGAAATCAACAAAATAAGAGTTGTTTTTCCTGCAGTACTTGAGAAAAATTTACCAAAATTTTCCATAAAAAAAACCTCCTAAGATATTCACTAGAAAGCCCATAAAAAGAGTATTCAACTTTCCTACGTCAGTATTATCTGAATCAGGTACAAAGGGTATTTCTCAGCTAAATAGCACCCCTAGCGAATAAAAATATTTTGTATTTATATACTTTATTTTTTTACCCTTCAATTAAATTCATTAAACATTATATTTGTTGAGAAAATCTACTAAAAGTGATATACTTTATTCATATTTGAAAGAATTAGAGGAGATATTATGAAAAAAATATTAAATTTAGCACATAGAGGGTTTTCTGGAAAATATCCTGAAAATACAAAAATAGCTTTTTTAAAAGCGATAGAATATAGTGATTGTGACGGTTTTGAAACAGATGTTCACATGACTAAAGATAAAAAATTAGTAATTATTCATGATGATACAGTAGATAGAACTTGCTCAAATGGAAGTGGATTTATAAAGGATTTGACATCAACAGAGCTTTTACAAATGGAATTTGGTTCACATAAGGGAAGTGAGTTTTTAGGTGAAAAAATTATATTTTTAGAAGAATTATTGCAAATAGTAAAGGATAATAAGTTATTTCTAAATTTAGAACTTAAAAATAACTATGTTTTTTATTCTGGACTGGAAGAGGCTGTTATAAATATGGTAAAAGATTTTGGACTAAAAGATGATGTAATTTTATCTTCTTTTAATCACGAATCAATGGAACTTTGTAAAAAGATAGATTCAAGTTTTAAAACAGGATTACTTTTTGAAAGCCCTTTGATGAATACAGTTGAGTATATGAGGGGAATTAAGCATGAAGCGGTTCATCCGGGATACTATATGCTTTTACAAAAGCCTTCTTGGGCTGTGGAATTTAAAAAAATGGGTCTTGAGATAAACACTTGGACAGTTAATGACGAAAAATATATGAAATTTTTAATTGAAATGGGAGTAGATGCTCTAATAGGAAATTATCCAGATTTAACTTCAAAAGTTCTAAAAGATTTATAAAAAAGTATTGCAATATATATTTTTTTGTGGTATAATTTTTGAGTGTCACTCTTAGACGCTTTGATATTTAAAAAGCCTTGCCTTTTTACGATATCGATCGCATAGCAGTCGAGGTTGCGATTAATAAATCCTCGCCTACAAAATCGCTGGGTAGCGATGTCTAAATAACCCAATATTGTAAAAAGAATTAAGGAGGAATGAAATGAAAAGTTACGTAGCAAAACCTTGCGATGTTAATCGTAAATGGTATGTAGTTGATGCAAAAGACGTTGTTTTAGGTAGACTTGCAGCAGAAGTTGCTTCAATCTTAAGAGGAAAGAGAAATGTTAGATTCCAACCATCATTCGATATGGGAGATTATGTTATTGTTGTTAATGCTGAAAAAGTTAAATTAACTGGAAACAAATTACAACAAAAAGAACATAGATACTATACTGGATATTCAAATGGTTTAAAAGCTATTTCTTATGAAAAAATGTTACAAACTAAACCTGAAAAAGTTATTGAATTAGCTGTTAAAGGTATGCTTCCAAAAAATGTTTTAGGAAGACAAATGTTCAAGAAATTAAAGGTTTATGCTGGTCCAGAACACAATCATGAAGCTCAACAACCAGAAGTTTTAACATTAAGTAAATAGGAATAGAAAGGAGATATAACATATATGGCAACTCAATATATAGGAACAGGAAGAAGAAAAACTTCTGTAGCTAGAGTTTTCTTAACACCTGGAAATGGAAAATTTGTTATTAACAAACAAGATATAGATGAATATTTTGATTATGATACATTAAAGGTTACTGCTAAGTCACCTTTAGAAATAACAGAAAGTCTTGGTAAATTCGATGTTTACGTAAACGTAAAAGGTGGTGGATTTACAGGACAAGCTGGAGCAATCAGACATGGTATTGCAAGAGCTTTATTAGAAGTTTCTGCTGAATTAAGACCTGTATTAAAAAGAGCTGGTTTCTTAACAAGAGACCCTCGTAAGAAAGAAAGAAAGAAATATGGTCTTAAAAAGGCAAGAAGAAGCCCACAATTCTCAAAGAGATAGTAAATATGAATTTGAAACGTTGGAAATTTTTTCCAACGTTTTTTTTATGTAAATTTAATTTAATTTAATAAAAATAAAGATTTTATAAATAAAAAGTTTCACGTCATAGCACTTAGCAAAGAAAAGCTCCCAACACGTCATCTTGAGCGAAACGTAGTATATTCAATCTAGCCCTAACTTTGTTTATATATTATATAGAAATTAAAAAGTTTCACGTCACGATACCTTGCAAAGAAAAGCTCCCAACACGTCATTTCGACCGAAACGGAACGTAGTGAAGTGAAGCGGAGAAATCTCAACTATTGCTTGCAAACAAGCAATAGTATTTCTGAAAGAAATAAAAAATGATGTATCTACGATACATTTACTTTTGCTAAAGCAAAAGCATGAGATCTTCTCAGTCGATTGTACTCAAATCGAAGATTTGAACAATCTTTGCGTCAGACCTACTTTTGCTTGTAAACAAGCAAAGTTAGGGCTAGATTCATTTCGCTTACGCTACAGTCGAGATGACGTATAAGGGAGTATCTTCGTTTGATAGTTTGACGTAAAAGGTAAATAAGCTAATGTAAATAAAAAAACAACTATTATAGTTGTTTTAATTTCCTAATATTTCAATAGCTTTTAAGTATTTTGTTCTTCTATCTAAATCTTTTTCAGTAATATTTTTTAATCTTTTTAAGTTTGAATTATGTCTTAAATCTGATAACTTAACGGCTTTTGCAATCTTATTTGTCTTTACTTTATTAATATAAGTAAAATATTCTTCCCCATCACTATGAGTTAAAAGTTTTATAGCTTCTAATTGCTCATCGTCTAAAAAACTAAAATCATCAATACAATATAAATCACTATCTTCAATAACATCATGAAGTAGAGCGACTGTCTTTGCTCTAATTCCTTTTACTCCTAAAGCTACATTAATTGGATGGAAAATATAACATCTTCCAGCTTTATCTTTTTGTTTAATGTGAGCTCTTAGCATAATAAAAAATGCATTAATTAATTTTAACATAATTCCCTCCTTTAAATAAAACTCTATAATTATTTTATACCCTTTTAAATGTGAAGTTTTTAATTGTTTAGACTATTTTTTATAAATACTTCTGTGATGTATCTACGATACATTTACTTTTGCTAAAGCAATAGTATTTCTGAAAGAAATCAAAACTTTTTTTCAAAAAGTTCATTTCTTTGTGAATATAATAAACACTTAGCAATTATGGACTAAAATACTAACTTTTTTTAGTAAAAAATACTGTCTAAATGTGTTTTTTTTAGAAAAATGTGATATAATATATTACATAATTATGACTTATTATAAGGTTTTGAGTAAATAAAACAAGAGAATTTATAAAAGATTTTTTTTAAAAGTTAATAGGAGGAATTATGAAAAAACTTGTTAAAGTTGGACTATTAGCATTAGCTATTGTTGCGACTACATTTATTGCAGTTTTTGCTAATAATAATTCATTTGCCGAAGAAAATGCTAATAAAGCAGATGAAAAAATTAATATTTCCATAAAAACTGATTGGGTAGGATACTACTGGGGAAGTTTCTTTGTAGAATTATATGCTGATGGTGAGTTTGTTAAAAAGGACGCCGCTGAATCATATACTGACTGGAATTTCGAATTTAAAGATTTACCTAAATATAATGCTGAGGGTAGAGAGATTAAATATACAATAAATGTAGATGATGAAAGTTTAAAAGAAAATAATTTTGTTACTACAATTTCTGGTGATGCACAAAATGGTTTTGTTGTTAAGAATACACTTTTAACTAATGTACCTTTTACAAAATATTGGAATGATATTAGAGGCGGATACGTTATTGCAAGACCTGGTACACCTTCTCCAGCAAGTTTTAGACCTGGTAAACGTGTTGCTACTACTTCAAGAGCTTCAGGTATTCAACCTAGATCTAATAACAATGCTTCAAGAACAAGTGAAAGAAAATTTCCTGATTCAAGAGTTCCATTGCCTGAATCAATTACAGTTCATTTAGTTGCAAATGGAAAAATAGTTCAAACAAAAGTAGTAACTGCTGCTGATAATTGGGAAGCTGTATTTGAAAAAGTACCGATGTATGATAATGAAGGTAATCGAATAGACTATGAATTAAGAGAAGAACCAGTTAAAGGTTTTAAAATAGGTGAAAAAAGCTCAGACTTTATTTTAAATAAAACAATTTTCGATATTCCTGTTGAAAAGAAATGGGTTGGAAATAAAAAAGAAGGTGCAGAAGTTTCATTATACAGAGATTATGAAAAGACTGAATATGATAATAATACTGGTAATGAAGTAAAAGTTCCTGTTAAGGGAGAGCTTGTTGAAACTGTAACATTAAATGAAGCTAATAATTGGAAATACACTTTTAAAGATGTAGAAGAATATTATGCAGATGTTTTAGGTCATAGTAAATATAAATACTATATTAAAGAAACTGAAATTGACGGATATAAAACTGTAATCAGTGGAGATGACGTAAAAGGCTTTACAATTAAAAATATTGATAAGAGTAAAATGTCAATTCCTGTTGAAAAGACTTGGAAGGGTAAAACTGCTGATGAAGTTGAAGTAGTTTTAAAAGCTGATGGAGTAGAAAAAGAAACTGTTAAATTATCAGAAGCTAATGATTGGAAACATACTTTTGAAAATCTTGATAGATTAAATGATAATGATGAACTTATTAATTACACAGTTGAAGAAAAAGCATTAGATAATTACAAAACAGTACTAAAACAAAAAGATCCTGAAGATATTTCAAAAGGTGTAGAAATAACAAATTATGAGTTAATTGATTTAAAAATTACAAAATATTGGAATGAAATGCCAGCTCCTCGTATGTTACCTACTGGTGTAAATGGAGATTTTGGTGTTGAAAATGCTGTTGTAGTTAATAATATTTTAGCTGCATTAGGTGCTGATAAAGCTGAAAAATCCGTTGTTCCATTACCTGAATCAATAACAATTCATCTTCTAGCTGATGGTGAAGTTATTAACACAAAGGTATTAACAAAAGCGGATAATTGGACTTATACAGTTGAAAAATTACCTTTATATTCTGAAACTGATGGTCATAGAATTAAATATGAACTTAAAGAAGATGCAGTAGAAGGTTATAAAACTTCTCTCGTTGAATTTGATTTTATTACAAATAAATCTATTATAGATATTCCAGTTGAAAAGAAATGGGTTGGAAAAGCTAAAGATGAAGTTGAAGTTCAACTTTATAGAGAGTATGATAAGACTGAATATGAGTTATTAGATGGTTCAAAGAAAGTAACTAAAGTAACTGAGCTTGTTGATACTATAAAATTAAACAAAGCTAATAGTTGGAAATATACTTTTAAAGATTTGGAAGAATTTTATGTTGATTCAATTACTTCAACTAAATATAAATACTATGTAAAAGAAATTGAAGTTGATGGATATCAATCAGAAATAAAACAAAATGATGAAGAAGATGTTACAAAAGGTATTGTAATTACTAATAGTGAAAAACCAGTACCAACACCAGATCCTCAACCAAATCCAGATCCTCAACCAAATCCAAATCCGGTACCACAACCGGATCCAAAGCCAGAACAACCAAAGGCAAGCATTCCTCAGACTGGAATTGATGCTAATATCATTATGTCATTAGGACTTATGACTGCTTCTGGAATAGGACTTGGAATTTACGGTAAGAAAAAAAGAAAATAATAAAACATAAGTGTCGATAATAAATCGACACTTTTTTTATATTAAGCCTTATAATTTTTTTAAAAAAAACACTGACAAAAATAATTGTTTATGATATACTAAGTATATAGTGATATATTACAGCAGAATTAAATTGATATTTATTGAAAATATATATAAAATCTTTTGTTATTTTGGAGGATTAAATATGAAAAGATTATTAAATGTTACTTTGCTTATACTTGCCATTTTTGTTGGAAGTATTGTTGGAATAAATAATAATAAAGTATTTGCAGATAAAAGTGAAGATGATAAAACAAGTGTTTCTATCGAAGTTAATTGGATTAATGAGGAGTTATTAGCTTCTGTTGAAGTTGATTTATTTGCAAATGATAAACTTATTAATACCGCTACAATAACAAGTGATGCAGATTGGAAATATGTTTTTGAAAATTTACCTAAATACAATGCTGAAGGTAAGTTGATAGTTTATACTGTTTCACAAAAACCAACAGGTATGGAAAACTATCTTAAAACAAGAGTTACTGGAAATATGAATGGAGGATTTGTTATTACTAATTTTCAAGTCAAATCAGTGCATATCATAAAGTTGTGGAATATATCACATCCAGGTGAGCCATCTCCTATGAGCTTAAATCCGGATAAATTAGAAAGCAATTTGAATGGAAAATTAGAAGTAGTAAATGGTGTGAGGGAAGATGTACCAGTGGATGCTTATGGTAATCCAATAGATTCTCCTATTTCGAAGGTTCCTATGCCAAAATCAATAACAGTTAATCTTCTTGCTGATGGTAAAATTGTAGCAACAAAGGTAATTACTGAAGAAGATAATTGGGAATGTAATTTTGAAAATATGCCAAAATATGATGAAAAAGATGGGCATGAAATTAAGTATGAAGTTAAAGAAGAACCTGTAAAGGGTTATAAAGCAATATATCATTACCTTTATTTCGGTAACTTTATTATCAATAAATCAGTTGTAGATATCTCTGTTGAGAAGAAATGGGTTGGAACTCCAAAGGATGAGGCAGAAGTAACTCTATATAGAGATTATGAAGTTTCAGAATATGATGTTTTAACAGAAACATTCAAAAAATCAGTTAAAACAGAAGCTGTTGAAACTATTAAGTTGAATAAAGATAATAATTGGAAACATACTTTTACAGATTTAGAAGAAATGTATACAGAATTTGGGAATTTAACAAAATATAAATACTATGTAAAAGAAAAAGAAATTGATGGCTATAAAACAGTAATCACTGGAAATGAAGATAGTGGGTATACAATTACAAATATTGATATAAGCAAATTGTCTATACCAGTTGAGAAACATTGGTTTGGAACTCCTTTTGGCAAAGTTGAAGTTATTTTAAAGGCTGACGGAATAGAAAAGGAAAGGGTTGAATTAAATAGAGAAAATAACTGGAAACATACATTTGAAAGTCTTGATAGAGTAAATGCTGATGATTCCGTTATAAAATATACTGTTGAAGAAACACCGATTGAAGGATATAATACAGTTATTAAACTAAAAGATGAAGCAGATGTTTCAAAAGGATTTGTAATTAATAATTACAAACTATTTGACTTAAAAGTTAATAAATATTGGAATAAGGAACCACTAAATCTTGCAGTTCCACAATCAATAAGAGATATTTTGAGAAATGCCAGACTTGTCAGTTTATTAGAAGAAAAATCATTAGTAAAACTTCCAGAATCAATAACTATTCATCTTTATGCTGACGGAAAACTAATAGCTACCAAGGTATTAACACAAGCTGATAATTGGTCATATGTATTTGAGAATTTACCGATGTTTGATGAAAAAGATGGACATTTAATCAAGTATGAAATTAAAGAAGATCCAGTTCCTGGTTATAAAACTATTCTGGGTTCAGACTATATAGTTAATAAATCTCTAATAGATATTCCGATTGAAAAGAAATGGATTGGAAAAGAAAAAAATGAAGTTGTAATTCAGTTATATAGAGATTATGAAGTTACTGACTTTGAATTTAATAGTGCAATATTATCAAAAACACAAAAAACTGAACTTGTTACAACTATTAGATTAAATAAAGAAAATAATTGGAAATATACATTTAAAGATTTAGAAGAATTTTATACTGACCAAAATAGTTCAAGTAAATATAAATACTATATAAAAGAAGTTGAAGTTGATGGATATAAATCAGAAATAAAACAAAATGATGAAGAGGATATTACAAAGGGAATAGTTATCACAAACAGTGAAACTCCACCTCCACCAACAATTCCTACTCCTAAACCAAAAGAACCAGGATCAAAAATCCCAAAAACTGGAATTGATGCTAATATCATTATGTCATTAGGACTTATGACTGCTTCTGGAATAGGACTTGGAATTTACGGTAAGAAAAAAAGAAAATAATAAAAAAAGCGTCGATAATTAATCGACACTTTTTTTATGAGTAAAATACAATAAAATTATTTAACAAAAATATGAAAAAGTTATAAACTATAAGAATAAATCGTTATTAAAATAATTATTAACAAAAAAATGAACAAATTGAGACATTTTGTGATATAATTAATATAGTTTTACACTTAGTGTAAAACTATATTAATTATATCGTGTTTACAATAAAAAAATAATCGAAAAAGAAACACGATATAATTGAATGAAGAAGATATTACTATATATTAATTTCACCATAATTACCATAAAAAATAATCAAAAAGGAATTATGGTATAATTAAGATACCAAAGTCAAGAAATAAGAGATACAATAAGATTTAGGTAAGATAATATAGTTTTACACTTAGTGTAAAACTATATTAATTTCATCATAATCTACAATAAAGAAAGTATTAAAAAAGGAGATTATGATATAATTGATTGAAGAAGATATTACTATATATTAATTTCACCATAATTACCATAAAAAATCAAAAATGGGTTATGGTAAAACTAATTGTTTGTATTAGGTAAAATGTGGTATCCTATTATTGGACACAAATTTGATATATTATTTCAATTTATTTATATAGAATTTTTTATAGGAGGTTCTTGATGAGTTATAAGGTTTATAAAGACTCTATCGGAGAAATTAAGGTAGAAAGCGATAAACTTTGGGGAGCAACTACTCAAAGAAGTTTTGAAAACTTCAAAATTGGGGACTATAAGATGCCAACTGAAGTTATCAGAGCTATGGCAACAGTAAAATATGCTTGTGCTATGGCAAATTACGAGCTTGGTGATATAAACAAGGAAAAATTTACAGCTATTGAAAATGCTGTTCAAGAAATTTTTAGTGGAAATCTTGATGAACATTTCCCACTTGTTGTTTATCAAACTGGTAGTGGTACACAAACAAATATGAACTTGAACGAAGTTATTGCAAATTATGCAAATCAAAAGGTGGGTAAAACTTTAATTCATCCAAATGATGACGTTAATAAATCTCAAAGTTCAAATGATACTTTTCCAACAGCTTTGCATATAGCTTGTTTAGATGTTATTGATAGAAAACTTATTCCGTCAATGAAAACTTTAATCTCAGCTTTCAAGGCTTTTGAAGAAGCAAATAGTGATGTTGTAAAGATTGGTAGAACACATTTACAAGATGCTGTACCAATTAAGATTTCACAAGAGTTTAGTGGTTATAGAAATTCTATCGAAAAATGTTTGGAATATATAGAATATACAAGAAAAGGTCTTTTAGAAATTTCACTTGGAGCAACTGCGGTTGGAACAGGAATTAATACAAAAGAAAACTTTAAGAATATTGTTGCAAAATATGTTTCAAAGATTACTGGAAAAGAATTCAAACCTGCTGAAAATTTCTTCCATTCATTAACAATGAAAGATGCAGTTGTTGTTTCTCACGGAGCAATAAAAGCTCTTGCAATGGATTTATTAAAGATTGGAAATGATATAAGATTTTTAGCTTGTGGACCACGTTGTGGTTTTTCAGAAATTGAAATTCCTGCAAATGAACCTGGAAGTTCAATTATGCCAGGAAAAGTTAATCCTACACAAATAGAAGCATTGACTATGGTTTGTGCAAGAGTTTTAGGAAATGATACTACAATTAGTTTTTCAGCATCTCAAGGAAATTTTGAACTTAATGTTTACATGCCTGTTATTATTTACAGTTTTGTAGAATCTGTAAACTTGCTTTCAGATGCGATAGAATCTTTCGTTAAAAACTGTGTAAGAGGAATTAAGGTAAATAGAGAAGTTGTAGAAAAATACTTGAATGAATCTTTAATGCTTGTAACTTCACTTAACCCATATATTGGATATGATAAGGCAAGTCAATGTGCAAAATATGCATTCAAAGAAAATACAACTTTAAAAGAAGCGGTACTACATTTTGGTTATTTAACTGAAGAAGAATTTGATCAAATTGTAGATCCTAAAAAAATGGTTTAAATATAGTTTATATAAAGGAGAATTATTAGAAATGGAAGCAAAACAAGGATACAGAGTTGAACATGATTGTATAGGAGAATGTTTAATTCCTGAAAATGCTTATTATGGTATTCATACTCAAAGAGCAACTGAAAACTTCAATATTACTAGAAAAACAACAAATCCTGAAATGATTAAATCAGTTGCAGAAATTAAAAAAGCTTGTGCTATTACAAACTTTGAAGCAGGAGTTTTAAGTGAAAAGAAAAAAGATGCAATAGTTTTTGCCTGTGATGAAATTATTTGGGGAAGATACTTAGATCAATTCATTGTTGACCCAATTCAAGGTGGGGCTGGAACAAGCCATAACATGAATGCAAATGAAGTAATTGCAAATATTGCTATTGAACATTTAGGTGGAAAACTTGGAGATTATTCAATAGTACATCCAAATGATGATGTAAATATGGGACAATCTACAAATGACGTTTATCCAACTAGTGGTAAAATTGCTCTTATTAGACTTTTAGGTGATACTATTGAAAGCTTAAAAGAATTAGAAAGTGCTTTATTACAAAAATCAGAAGAATTTGATGATGTAATTAAAATGGGTAGAACTCAAATGCAAGATGCTATTCCTATTAGACTTGGACAAGAATTCAAAGCTTATGCAACAGTAATTGCTAGAAATATTAAATTATTCAAAACTGCATGTACAGTTTTAAAAACTGTAAACATGGGTGCTACTGCAATTGGTACTGGACTTAATGCAGATGTAAGCTATATGGACAAGATTGTAAAAAATCTTGCACAAGTTACTGATATGGAATTAGTACAAGCTGAAGACTTAATTGACGGAACACAAAACATTGACGTTTTCGTTCACGTTTCAGGTCTTGTAAAGAGCTGTGCAATCAGTATGTCTAAAATAGCTAATGACTTAAGACTTATGTCTTCAGGTCCAACTTGTGGTTTTGCAGAAATCAACTTACCAGCAAGACAAGCAGGAAGCTCAATCATGCCAGGAAAAGTTAACCCTGTAATTCCAGAAGTTGTTTCACAAGTTGCTTTCAACTGTGCAGGAAATGACTTTGCAGTTACAATGGCAGCAGAAGCAGGACAATTAGAACTCAATGCTTTTGAACCAGTAATTTTCTACAATTTATTTGAATCAGTTGAAACTATTGGTAAAGCTGCAAATACATTTGTTCATAACTGTATCTTAGGAATTACTGCAAATGCAGAAAGAACTAAAAATATGGTTCACAATAGCTATGGAATAGTAACAGCTTTCGCTCCACATATTGGATACGAAAAATCAGTTGAAGTTATTCAGAAAGCTATTGAACAAAACTTACCTGTAAAGGCAGTTTTAATAGCTGAAAAAATTATGACTGAAGAAGAAATTGACAATATCTTAGACGTATTCTCAATGACTACACCGGGAATCGCAAAAAGAAAATAATATATTAAAAGGGCATTCGTTTGAATGCCCTTTGTTTTATTTACTTTTGAGTGATAGTTTTAATATTAAATTTTGATTTATTTTTAAGTTTTTACTTTTTACTTTTCCTTAGATACTTCATAATATAAAATTAATATCGTAATTAACATTGAAAGATATATTAAAAATGTATATTCAAAATCTAAATAATGTCCACAAAATGGGATATACATCAAAATATTTGTTATATACGGTATCAATAATAACCATACTAAAAGAAGCCCTTTTTTTGTTTTATTGTTCATAAGCCCTCCTATTAATATCACTCTACAACTATAATATCATATTAAAGTAAAAACGTCAAGTTTTATGAATAATAAAATTTATTTTATTTTTCTTTAATTCTTAGTATATGAAGCTGTGCTTCTTTAGATTCGTCATTTTCTCTAACCAAATAAGAAATAGTATTTTTTGAAATAGCCATTTTAGAGGCTGATTTTCCTTTTTCTTTATAGTTTTTTTGAATTAATAATTTTCCTGATTTATTATAAACATAGATATTGTCATTATTATCTAATAGGTAAAAATCATTTATTTTATAAGCATCTGTAAGGTAGTGAGTGCTGTCAACATTTGGAATTTCTGAACTTTCCATAGTTTCTAAATTAATTACTTTGCCTATATTGTAGTCTGATGCTTCTATTACATAGTCGCTTGTAAATAAAAATTTATCATCTCCTGAAACAAATATAACTTTTCTATTTTTTACAGCTTTAGGAGTTGTTATTTTTTCCAATTCTAAAACTTTTTTAGACTCGTTTGGGGAAATCTGTTTATAAATATCTGCATATCCTTTTTCCATAGAATCATCATTTTGGTAATTTATAACTTGAAAATATATATGATTTTCAATACCACCTGCAAACATAATATATTTACCATTTAACTTATTGTTTTTAGTATTTAACTCTTCTTCCTCAAGTAAGGATAAAAGTGCATCGTCAATATTAAATTGTAGCAGATAGGATTTAAGAATATCTTTTCCAACATTATTCTCACAAGTTAAAATTAAATTATGACCGTCAACAGTTACTGATGGTATTTTATTATATACTTGATTATCATTTGTAATTGAAGATTTATCTTCATCAAAATATTTTTGAATGGTTTTATTTTTATCCACAACTATAAAATTGTATTCAAAGGTTTCTTTTCCGTTATTATTCTTTTTGTTATTTGCTACATTTTTATTATTCACTTTTACTATGAATAATGTTTCGTCAATAACACCATCTCTTGCAATAGCAAACATATTTTCTTTTTCATTTCCTTTTATTTCATAAATTATGTCAGTAGTTTCGTCTTTTAGATTTTTAGATGCATAAACTATTCTATCCTCACTTGTGTAGGTAAAATATAATTTATTATTTTCTGGATTGTAATTTAAAAAACGAAATTCAGTAGCGTTTTTTGGAATTTCTACATTTTTTATTTCTTCATCAAATTCTACTTTTTCTACATTTTCTTTTTTTGCTTCTGTATTAGTTTCAACATTTGAGTTTTTCTTTTCTTTTGATGAACAAGAAGTTAGAAAAATAGAAAATATAAATAAACAAATAAGTATTTTTTTCGATTTCATAAAGCACCACCTGTATTTATTTATAACGGTTTATTAATAAAATATTCTATTAGCCATAGCTTATCATAATAAATTAATAAAGTCAACACTTTAAACAAAAAAAGGAAAATATATTAATTTTGTTTTTAGACATAAAAAATGGCGATTAGTTATCGCCATTTTTAATAATTATTTACTTGTTAATTCTATGAATTCGTCAATTTCTTCTTTAATGCTTTCAAGAGATTTTAACCAGAAATCTTTTTTAGTTAAATCAATATTCATAACTTTTGCAACATCTTCACAAGTGTTAATTGTTGTTGCGTGTAAAAGTTCTTGATATTTTTCTACGAAGCCTTCAGGATTTTCTTTGTATATTGCATAAAGACCTCTTGAGAAAAGTCCACCAAATGAATATGGATAGTTATAGAATGAGAAACTTGCTGAATAATAATGAGGTTTACAAGCCCACATAAATGGGTGATAAGTTTCAGGATCAAGTCCGTCTCCATAAGTTTTTTCTTGAGCGTTTCTCATAATTTCTTCAAGTTCTTCACTCATCATAAAGTGGTCAAGTTTTCTATCAAAAACTTCTTTTTCAAATAAAAATCTTGAATATATATCAACAGTGATTTGAGCACAGTCTGAAATTTGTGATTCCATTAATGTAATCTTTTCTTCTTCGGATGCTTCATTTAATGCTGCGGACATTATTAAGTTTTCATTGAAAATTGATGCTGTTTCAGCAACTGGCATTGGATAATCCCAGTTTAAAGGTAAATGATTTTCAACATGAAGTCCATGGTAAGCATGACCTAATTCATGTGCAAGAGTTAATACTGAAGAAAGACTTCCGTCAAAGTTCATCATTACTCTTGATTGCTTTATATAAGGAAGGTTGCTACAGAATGCACCGCCAACTTTTCCTTTTCTAGGGAAGTAGTCAATGTAGTTATTATCAAAAGCACCTTTAACCATTTGTACCATATCATCTGAGAAAGTTGCAAAATGTTTTAATAAAAATTCTTGAGCTTCTTCAACTGTAAATGTTCTATTGCTTTCTCCAATACTTGCGAATAGGTCATAGAATTTTAATCCACCTTCATAACCTAAAAGTTTTGCTTTATGTTTAAAGTATTTTCTAAAATGAGGTAGGTAATCATCAATACTTGACCAAAGAGCATCTAATGTTTCTCTTTTTAATCTTGAATTTTCTAAAGATTCAGCAAGAGCTGATTCAAAACCTCTCATTTTTGAAGTTGTATTAACTTCTTGTTTAATATTATTTAATGAGAAAGCTATTGAATCCTTTATGCTATCGTAAAGTTTCAATTCACTATAAAATGCTTCTTTTCTTGTTTGTGCATCTTCAGAATAAGCTAAGTTTCTGATTTCACTTAGAGTTTTTTCTTCGCCTCTAAATTCCACTGATGCTTTAGAAGTTAAGAAGTTGAACATAAATTCCCAAGCATTTGAGCTTGAAAGTTTCATTTTTGCAATAACTTCTTCAATATCTTCTGGTAATACATGTTTTAATGCTTCTTTTTTGTTTTTAAAGAAGAATTCATATTGTTTTAAATATTCATCTTGAGTAATATCACAAGTGATAGAACCTAAGAATTTATCTATTATTGTAAATGTTTTAGCATAATCTGAAAGTTTAGCACTCAAATTATTGCTATAATAAGTTGTCTTTTCATCAGTTGTGTTTATTGCTTGATTAAGTTCGATATAAGTAAAAAGTCTAAAAATTGTTGTGTTAATTTCTTCTAGTTTTTTAATAACTGATTTTACACAATCAATGTTATCCTCTAATTTAATTTTGTCGAATTCAGCAAATAAACTGTCTATTCTTTTGAAATCGTTTTGAAATTCAGCACTTTCATAAGAAGGATAAATTTCAACTAATGAATACTGTTGCTCCATATTTTCTCTCTCCTTAATAAATTATTTTTTAAGTAAAACATTCCAATCCTTTTCTTTGAATCCAATTAGAAAAACTTTGTTTTCCTCATCAATTAATACAGGTCTTTTAATAAGAGAGCCATCTTTAACTAATAACTTAATAGCTTCTTCTGCAGATAGATCATCAAAATTTTCTTTTAAATTTAAATCTCTATATGTTTTACCACTAGTGTTGAAAAGTCTTTTAAGTCCCATGCTTCCTTGAACTGCCTTTATTTGAGATTTTGTTGGAGTTTTCTCCTTAAGGCTTATCTCTTCAAATTCAATATCATGGTCTTTTAGGAATTTTTTTGCTCTTTTACAAGTTGTACAATTTGGATATTCGAATAAAATTTTCATTATAACACCTCCCATAATGATTTATAAATTTTCCAAATTTTAAATGCATTTATAAAATACCCATTTATAACGATAATATCAAAAAAAATCATAAAAGAAATCGCTTTTTCAGTATTTCATGTTATATAGGGTAAAATTAAAAATTAGCATATTAACTTAACTATTTTATCAATTTAATTCTATCACTAATTTAAAATAAAATCAACATAAGTTTATTATTTATATAGAAAAAATTTAATGTAGTAAAAAATATTTAATAAAATACAATAAAAGGTATTGTGTAATATATAGTAGTATGATAGAATATATATAAAGATATAATATAAACTAAAAAGGAGGTAAAAATGGATACGCAAATAAAAAAAGGTCTATTAGATCTCTGTGTTTTAAGTTTTTTAATCGACAAAGATATGTATGGATATGAAATTGTTCAAAGTATTTCTAAATCGATTGAAGTAAGTGAAGGAACTATTTATCCTATTCTAAGACGTCTGAGTAAAGAAGGTTATTTTGAAACATATATTGTTGAGTCTAATGAAGGGCCTGCAAGAAAGTATTATAGAATTACAGCTTCAGGAATTGAATTTTATAAAAAACAATTAAATTCTTGGGAAAAATTAAAAAACGGAATGGATAGTATTTTAAAGAGAGGTGAAAATAATGATAACTAAAAATGATTATTTAGATGTTTTAAGAGATTATCTCTTAAAATTTTACTCAGAAGAGGAAAGTTTAGATATTCTTAGAGATTATGAAGAATATTTTTTAAATGGAAAACTTGATGGAAAAACAGAAGAAGAAATAATTTTAGAGCTTGGTTCTCCTAAGAAAATTGTTCAAGAGATAAGGGAAGAAGAAAAAAACATTTCCAGTAAGAAAGGTGCTTTTTATAATTTGAGTAAAAAATTTGACGGCTGGTTTGAAAAAGGACTTTCAGATAAAAACAAAAGTGGAGAAATTGAAATAATAGAAAATAAATGTGATAAATTATTTGAAAAATATGGAATTTTCACTTTTATGTTTCTGGCAATTTTTTCAATTGTAGAGATGTTTTTAGGTTTATATTCACTAATAGGTATAACTGAAATGTTGGGAATATATGTAGTTTCAATGTCTTTTTTAGTTAGAACAAATAAAGGGCTACAAACAAAAGAAGGAAAATTACTAACATTTGTAAATATAATTTTTATTTTATTGTTTGGACTATTTGCATTTAGAGGAACTGGTAATATACTAAGCGTAGGATTTGATTTAGCATTTATAATGTCCATTTTAAATTTAATATTAATATTCATATTTTCAAAGGGAATATTTTCTCTTGTATTAATTTCGCTAGTATGCGCTGTAATTTTTATAGTTTTAGGTGGAATTTGGTTTTTATTCGTAGGAATGACTATTTTTGGAGTTGGACTTGCAAGTTTCTTAACTCCAGTTGTGTTAACAGCTTTATCAACATTATCTCTTAATTCATTATGGATAGTTTTTCCAATAATGCTTGCGATAGGACTTTTTATTGCAATGTGCATATTGATAAAATATTATTCAATATTTATATATAGATTAGTTTTAAAATATAATGATTGGATAAAAATAAAATTTATGTATTCAAGAGTTTATTTGCAAAAAACAAAGGAGGACTAATATGAAAGGAAAATATTTTAAATTAAAAGTATTAGCGATTGTTTCATTTTGTTTAATTGCTGTAGGATTTACAGGTTCTTACAAAATGTTTTGTGAAGTTCAAAAGAGAGTTGATGAAGAAATTGAGAAAAAATTGACTTATACTACAAAAGAGATTTTGAAAACTGACAAGGAAATAAAATATGTAGACTTAATCAAATATAATGGAGATAATGTAGAAATCAAGAAAAGTGAGGATGATTATAATCATATAACTGTAATTTATAAGGATAAATATTTTGAAAATGAAGTAGTTTTTGATAAAAAAAATGAAAATAAAATTAATGTAGTAACAAAAACTATTAAAAAGGAAGAATTTTCAAGATTCAATTTTATTGGTAAAATAATAGAAGATTCAGTTATGTACAATAAATTTTCATCTACATTCTCAAAAATGGATAATATGGAAGATAAGACTAAAATTATAATTGAAGTTAAAAATCCTATTGAAATTATGGGAATATCAAAAGATAATAAAAATAATGATTTACTAAAAAAAGAGTTGACTTATGGTGTATATGATAAAGATTTATTTTTTGATAGAACTATAAGAAATATTTTAAATCAATTTAATGAGTTTACAATAAAAGATGTAAATGATGAAATAATCGAAATACCAAAAATAAAATTAAAAAAATTGAATTATACTACTACAAATATTGAAAAATTACTCATATCAGGAGATAAGAGTTCATATGAAGAGGAATATGATGATTTGCCAGAAGTCAATGTAGATACAAAAAATGTAAAAGACTTTGTTGAAGTTGATTTGAATTCCTTAACTACTGATTTGAATATTACTGGAGCAAAGAAGGTAATTATTGAAGGAATGCCAATGTCAGGAGAGATAGTTGTAAAATATAAAGTAAATGGTGAGGAAAAGAGTTTTACAATTAATAAATCAAGTGAAAATAAAAATAGTACAAGAAAGACTATATATATTGATAGTGAGAAAATTTTTAGAACAGCAATGGATAGTTCGCTTATTAAAAGTAAATTAGATAAAATTGTAGATTTAAAAGAGATTAAATAAAAAAAGCAGACAATTATTTGTCTGCTTTTTTGTATAAAAGATAGGAGATATATGAATTTTTTAAATAGAAAAAATTTATTAAAGAATTATTTTAAAGCCACTTTTTCGAACTATAATTATATAATATAAAATTTTTGACAAAATTAGTAAGATAGCCACTTCAGCATAAATTCACAGTAATTAATTTCATAAATAAAATATAAATTATATAAAAATTGCAAAAAAGTTTAAGAAGGTATTGCAAAAAGATTTTTTATATAGTATAATATGATAAAGTTAAAGAGAAGTAATGAGATAGAGGTGTCCTGGTCACTTCTTAATTTTGGACTTTTTTATAACACAATACAGTGAGTAACTGGTAACGTACCTAATTACTCGAAGTACGATACTTAATTCGTACAGATACATAAAGGAGGATTTAGATATGAAAAAATTATCAAAAATCATAGCGTTGTGTTTAGCAACATCGTTTTTATTTACTGCTTGCGGTAAGACAGAAAAGAAAGAATCTAACGGAACTAAACAAGAAGAAAAGAAAAAAGATTCTGGAGTTCAAGATAATTTAGTTATTGAAAATGAAGGAACTCCTATAGAAAATGCTACATTAAAAATTGCTTATGTAAGCGACTCTCCATTTACAGGCATTTTCCATCAAGCTTTTGCAACTGGAAATCCAGATATGGAAATTTTGGCTTATAGTACAAATGGAACGTTTAAAATGGATGAAAACTATAAGTTAACTAATGGTGGTGGAGCTGATATTGAATTTAAGCCAGAAGAAAAGAAAGTAATAATAACTATTAATGAAAAATATACATGGAATGATGGAACTCCTGTTACATCAGCCGACTTTTTAGAATACTATAAGATAGTAGCTCATAAAGACTATACTGGTGTTCGTTTTGATGATGAAATTAGAAATGTAGTTGGTATAAATGAATACCATGATGGAAAAGCTAAAGATATTTCAGGTATTAAGATTTTAAGTGATAAGAAATTTGAAATTAATTTTAAATCATTTAGCCCAGCTATCCTTTGGGGTGGTGGAATTCCTTTTGAACCTGTTCCAAGTCATAAGTTAAAAGATATTCCTGTTAAAGAACAAGAAGCTCATGACATTACTAGAAAGAATCCATTGTCTCCAGGACCTTACTATATTAAAGAAATAGTTCCTGGACAACAAGTAATTTTTGAAGCTAACCCATATTACTATAAAGGTCAACCTAAGGTTAAGACTGTTGTTTGGAAGATAGTTCCATCAGCACAAATCGTTGCAGCTCTACAAGCTGGTGAATATGACTTAACTGTTAGCTTAAATGCAGATCTTTATAGCAAAGTAAAGGCTCTTTCTAATATTAAAGTAGGGGTTCAAGATGATTTATCTTACAGTTATATAGGATTTAAGTTAGGTAAATGGGATAAAGCAAAAGGTGAAGCTATACCTGATCCTAATGCAAAGATGGCAGATGTTAAATTACGTCAAGCTATGGCTTATGCAATAGATAATGACCTAGTAGGAACTAAATTCTATGAAGGTTTAAGAAGAAATGCAACTCAATTAATGATTCCTGCATTTAAAGAATTCTATGATGATTCAATTAAAGGATATACAATAGATTTAGAAAAAGCAAAACAACTTCTTGACGAAGCTGGATACAAAGATGTTAATGGAGACGGAATAAGAGAAGATAAAAATGGACAACCATTTAAGATTAACTTCGCTTCAATGTCAGGTAGTGCAATAGCAGAACCAATTACAAATTACTATATCCAACAATGGAAATTAATCGGATTAGATGTTCAACTTACTAATGGAAGACTTATAGAATTTAACTCTTTCTATGAAAAAGTTCAAGCAGATGATCCAGAAATAGATATCTACCAAGCTGCTTGGGGAACAGGTTCAAACCCTAACCCAACTAGTCTTTACGGAAGAAAAGCATCATTTAACTTCCCAAGATTTGCAACTCCAGAATTAGATGCTATACTAAACAAAATCAACTCTGTAGAAGCAATAGATAAAGAATATAGATCAAAAGCATACAAAGAATTTGCAAACTACATGTTTGAAAATGTTCCAGTTGTACCAACTCTATTCAGAAAGAGTATAGTTGCAGTTAACAACAGAGTTAAAAAATGGGATATAACTCCAGGAAATAACTTTACTATATTCGATGTTGAATTAACAGCTGATGAACCAATTAAATAGTAAGTAAATTACTTATAAGAAACCACGAAAGTGGTTTCTTTTTTGTTTTCTTAATAGGAAAATGTTATAGTATTTTCCTAAATATTTTGAAAAATCAATAAAAAATTTACAGAAAACTATTGCAAAAAGATTTTTTATATAGTATAATATTGTAAAGTTGAAGAGAAGTAACAAAAAAGAAGTGTTTGTTATCACTTCTTAAATTTGTACTTTTTGTATAACACAATAAAGTGAGCGATTGTTAACGTGTTTTGTCGCTCGTGTGCGGTACTTAATTCGTACAAATACATAAAGGGGGATTTAGATATGAAAAAATTATCAAAAATCGTTGCGTTGTGTTTAGCAACATCGTTTTTATTTACTGCTTGTGGTAAAAGTAATAACAAGAGTAAAACAAACCAAGAAGAAAAGAAAGAAGTTGGAGTTCAAGATAACTTAGTTATCGAAAACGAAGGTACTCCTGTAGAAAATGCTACTTTAAAGATTGCTTATATAAGCGACTCTCCATTTTCAGGTATTTTCCACTATGCTTTTTCACAAAATAGTTCAGACTTAGAAATTATGACTTATTGTGCAGGTGGAACTTTTAAAGTTGATGAAAACTTCAGGATAATCAACGGTGGTGGTGCCGATATCGAATTCAAACCAGAAGAAAAGAAAGTAATTATAACTATTAATGAAAAATATACATGGAATGATGGAACTCCTGTTACATCAGCAGACTTCTTAGAATACTATAAGATAGTAGCTCATAAAGACTACACAGGTATCCGTTTTGATGATGATATTAGAAATGTAGTTGGTATAGATGAATATCATGCTGGAAAAACTAAAGACATTTCAGGTTTTAAAACTTTAAGTGATAAGAAATTTGAAATTAATTTCAAAACATTTAACCCAGGAATCCTTTGGGGTGGTGGAATTCCTTATGAACCAATTCCAAGTCATAAGTTAAAAGATATTCCTGTTAAGGAACAAGAAGCTCATGACATAACTAGAAAGAACCCATTATCTCCAGGACCTTACTATATTAAAGAAATAGTTCCTGGACAACAAGTAGTTTTTGAAGCTAACCCATATTACTACAAAGGACAACCAAAAGTTAAAACTGTTATTTGGAAAGTAGTTCCATCAGCACAAATCGTTGCAGCGCTACAAGCTGGAGAATATGACATAACTGTTAGCTTAAATGCAGACCTTTATAGTAAAGTTAAAGATTTAAAGAATATTAAAGTAGGAGTTCAAGATGACTTATCTTACAGCTATATAGGATTTAAACTTGGTAAATGGGATAAAGAAAAAGGTGAAGTAGTAACTGACCCTAATGCAAAGATGGCAGATGTTAAATTACGTAAAGCTATGGCTTACGCAATTGATAATAACTTAGTAGGAACTAAATTCTATGAAGGTTTAAGAAGAAATGCAACACAATTAATGATTCCTGCATTTAAAGAATATTATGATGAATCATTAAAAGGATATACAATAGATCTTGAAAAAGCAAAACAACTTCTTGATGAAGCTGGATACAAAGATGTTAACGGCGATGGAATAAGAGAAGATAAAAATGGACAACCATTCAAGATTAACTTCGCTTCAATGTCAGGTGGAGCTACTGCTGAACCAATAGCTCAATACTATATGCAACAATGGAAATCAATCGGATTAGATGTTCAACTTACTAATGGAAGACTTATAGAAATTAACTCTTTCTATGAAAAAGTTGAAGCAGACGATCCTGAAATTGATGTTTACCAAGCAGCTTGGGGAACAGGATCAAACCCTAACCCAACAGCTTTCTACGGAAGAAAAGCTGCATTCAACTTCCCAAGATATGCAACTCCAGAATTAGATGCTATCTTAGCTAAGATAAACTCTGTAGAAGCAGTAGATAAAGACTATAGATCAAAAGCATACAAAGAATTTGCAAACTACATGTTTGAAAATGTTCCTGTTGTACCAACTCTATTCAGAAAGAGTATAGTTGCAGTTAACAACAGAGTTAAGAAATGGGATATAACTCCTGGATCTACATTTACTGTTAAGGATGTTGAATTAACAGCACCAGAACCAATTAAATAGTAAGTAAATTATTTATAAGAAACCACGAAAGTGGTTTCTTTTTTATTTACTTAACGGGAAAATGTTATTTTCCTAAGTTTTATGTTATTTTAAAAACAAAGTTTATTTTTTTCTAAAAAAGTATTGCAAAAATAATTTTTATATAGTATAATAGTTCAAAGTTAAATAGAGTTAACGGAAAGGGAAGCAAACTGGGGGCTTCTTTATTTTGTAAGTTTTTATTTAATACAATAAAGAGGATTATTGTTAAAGTCTATAATCCATCTATGCGCGATCCGTAATTCGTGTAAATTTATTAGAAAAGGGAGAGATAAAGATATGAAAAAATTATCAAAATTAGTTGCATTGTGTCTAGCAACATCTTTTTTATTCTCCGCTTGTGGTAAGAGTGAAAAGAAAGAATCTAACGGCACTAAACAAGAAGAAAAGAAAGAAGCTGGGGTTCAAGATAACTTAGTTGTTGAAAACGAAGGAACTCCAGTAGAAAATGCTACATTAAAAGTTGCTTATATTAGTGACTCACCATTTACAGGTATTTTCCATTTAGCATTCGCAACAGCAGATCCAGATATGCAAATTTTAGAGTATTCAGCTGGTGGAACATTCAAAGTTGATGAAAACTTTAAAATTGTAAACGGCGGCGGTGCTGACGTTGAATTTAAACCAGAAGAAAAGAAAATAATTGTAACTATTAATGAAAAATATACATGGAATGATGGAACTCCTGTTACATCAGCAGACTTCTTAGAATACTATAAAATTATAGCTGATAAAGACTACACAGGTGTTCGTTTTACTGGCGATATAAGAAATGTAGTTGGTATTGAAGAATATCATGATGGAAAAGCTAAAGAAATATCAGGTTTCAAAACTTTAAGTGATAAACAATTTGAAGTTAATTTTAAAGAATTCACTCCTAGTATCCTTTGGGGTGGTGGAATTCCATCTGAGCCAGTTCCAAGTCATAAGTTAAAAGATATTCCTGTTAAGGAACAAGAAACTCATGACATAACTAGAAAGAACCCATTATCTCCAGGACCTTACTATATTAAAGAAATAGTTCCTGGACAACAAGTAATTTTTGAAGCTAACCCATATTACTATAAAGGACAACCAAAAGTTAAAACTGTTATTTGGAAAATTGTACCATCAGCACAAATCGTTGCTGCATTACAAGCTGGAGAATATGATGTAACTGTTGGATTGAATTCAGATCTTTATAGCAAAGTTAAAGATTTAAAAAATATTAAACTTGGTATTAAAGATGAATTATCTTATACTTATATAGGATTTAAACTAGGTAAATGGGATAAAGAAAAAGGTGAAGTAGTAACTGACCCTAATGCAAAGATGGCAGATGTTAAATTACGTCAAGCTATGGCTTATGCAATTGACAATAATGCAGTTGGATCAAAATTCTTCCAAGGTTTAAGAAGAAATGCAACACAATTAATGATTCCTGCATTTAAAGAATTCTATGATGATTCATTAAAAGGATATACATTAGATGTTGAAAAAGCAAAACAACTTCTTGATGAAGCTGGATACAAAGATGTTAACGGAGACGGATTAAGAGAAGATAAGAATGGACAACCATTCAAAATTAAATTCGCTTCAATGTCAGGTGGAGCTGTTCAAGAACCTATTGCTAACTACTATATCCAACAATGGAGATCAATCGGATTAGATGTTGAACTTGCTACTGGAAGATTAATTGAATTTAACTCATTCTACGAAAAAATTCAAAATGATGATCCAGAAATAGATGTTTACCAAGGAGCTTGGGGAACAGGATCAAACCCTAATCCAACTAATCTTTACGGAAGAAAAGCTGCATTTAACTTCTCAAGATTTTCATCTCCAGAATTAGATGCTATCTTAGCTAAGATAAACTCTGTAGAAGCAGTAGATAAAGATTTTAGATCAAAAGCATACAAAGAATTTGCAAACTATATGTTTGAAAATGCACCAGTTGTACCAACTCTATTTAGAAAAAATATAGTTGCTGTAAACAACAGAGTTAAGAAATGGGATATAACTCCAGGCTCTGGCTTTGGATTATATGATGTTGAATTAACTTCTGAAGAACCAGTTAAATAGTAAGTAAATTATTAATAAGAAACCACGAAAGTGGTTTCTTTTTTTGTAAAAAAACTTTAAAAATGTGATTTGAATTACAAAATCAGGAAATTATTAAAAAAATGTAACTTTTTTCAAAAGTAAAAATTTTAATATTTTTTTAATTTTAAAAGTAAAAAAAATAATTAAAATATTGAAAATAAGGGATTTTATATACAAAAAATTTTTTGCTTGAAATAAAAAGCTAAATGAATAAGTTAAGTGTTAAAACATTATTATAGTTAATAATTTTGTCTATATTTTAATTTATCAAAAAAAAACTTTTGTTTTAGGAAATGTTATGCTATAATTCTAGTTGTAAAGATAAGATATGTTTCTTAAGTGTTGAGTTATACTCATATAAAATCACAGTAGAACTAAATTTTTTGTGTGATATAAATTAGAAAACGATTATCTTGAAAAATATTTATTTTTTTCTCAAGGAGGAGACTTAAGATGAAAAAAGCGTCAAAATTAACAGCTTTAGCATTAGCTAGTTTGATGATACTTTCAGGCTGTGGAGCTAAAACTGGAAAAGATGGCAAAGACAGCAAAGACAGCGGAAAGAAAGAAGAATCAGGATTTAAACCAAATCCAGTAGTTGAAAATGAAGGAACACCAATCGAAAATGGTACTATAAAAATTGGTATCATTGCTGAATCACCATTCAAGGGTGTATTCCACGAAGCATTCGCTAATGATAACTTCGATATGACTATTATGAACTGGGTTGGTATGGGAGGCTTCTTTGATGGAGACCCTGACCAAAAACTTGGTAATACAGGACTAGGTAAGATCGAATTTAAAAAAGAAGAAAAGAAAGCAATTATTACAATTCATGAAAAAGCAACTTGGAGTGACGGAGTTCCAGTTACTGCAAAAGACTTTTTAAGATATTATTTAATCATCGGACATCCAGATTATGAAGGAGTTCGTTTCGGTACTGACTACATGAACGTAGTAGGTATGCAAGAATATCATGATGGAAAATCAAAAGAAGTATCAGGGGTTAAAATACTTTCTGATAAATCTTTAGAAATAAGCTTTAAAGAATTTGACCACTCTATATATTGGGGTAAGGGAATTCCTTTCAATCCAGTACCAGACCATGTTTACAAAGATATTCCTGTTAAAGAACAAGCAACAGCTGATGCTACAAGAAAACATCCATTATCATTTGGACCTTATGTAATCAAAGAAATAGTTCCTGGACAACAAGTTATAGCTGAAGCTAACCCATACTATGCATTTGGTAAACCAAAGACTCCAAAAATGGAAATCAAAGCAGTTCCATCTGCACAAGTAGTAGCAGCTGCTAAATCAGGTGAATATGATATTATTGATACATTTGGATCTGATTTGTATGAAAAATTTGCAGAATTAAAGAATGGTAAAATAGCAAGTAACTACTATGGTGGATATGGATATATTTCATTCAAATTAGGAAAATGGAACAAAGAAAAGAACGAAGTTGTTACAGATCCTAATGCAAAAATGGCTGATAAGAACTTAAGAAAAGCTATGGCAATGGCTGTTGATAGAGATACTGTTAATAAGAAATTACAAAATAATTTAAGTATTCCTCTATATCAATTAATTCCACCAATGTTCTCTACAATTTATGATAATAACTTCGAAGGAATTAAATATGATTTAGAAGGAGCTAAAAAAGTTCTTGATGAAGCTGGATACAAAGATACTAATGGCGACGGAATAAGAGAAGATAAAAATGGACAACCATTAAAGATTAACTTTGCTGCAATGCAAGGTGGTGCTACTCAAGAACCAACAGTTCAATTCCTAATTCAACAATGGAAAGCAATCGGTCTTGATGTTCAACTTGTTACTGGAAGATTAATTGAATTCAACTCATTCTATGAAAAAATAGAAAAAGATGATCCAGAAATCGATGCTTACATGGGTGGATGGAGTACAGGTTCTAACCCAGACCCAACTGGTTTCTACGGAAGACATGAAGTATATAACTTCCAAAGATTTGCTTCTCCAGAATTAGATAAATTATTAGCTAATATAGTATCTCTTGATAACACTGATCCAAATGTTAGATTACAACATTATAAAGATTTAAGTAAGTACTTAGTTGTTGATGAAGCTATAGTAATTCCAACTTTCTCACATACTACAAAATCATTTGTTAACAATAGAGTTAAAAAATATGATATTTCTTTACCTAAAGAAGGACAAGCTCCATTTAGAAATTCTGACTTAGAATTAACTAAAGAATCACCAGAAGTTGATAAATAGAAATAATTAAAAATAAAGTGTGGAAAATTTCCACACTTTTTTTTATTGTGAAACAACAAGGTTTTTGGGTACCCAATGTATCTACGATACATTTACTTTTGCTAAAGCAAAAGTATGAGATCTTCACAGTCGATTGTACTCAAATCAAAGATTTGAACAATCTTTGCGTCAGACCTACTTTTGTTTACGAGTAAACAAAGTTAGGGCTAGATTGACTTCGGTTCGCTATGCTACGTTTCGCTCAAGATGACGTATAAGGGAATAATCGTTGTTTAATAGCTAGACGTTAAGAGTAAATAAACTCCAAAATATCTTTTTAAATGTAGTAGAAAAAATATAGTAAAAAATCATATAAACTTATTTAAAAATATAGGCTATAAAACAAAATAGTTCACGTCATAGCAATTAAAAAAGAAGAACCCCAAACACGTCATCTCGACCGGAGAGTAACGGAGCGGAGAGATCTCAATTATTGTTTGTTTACAAACAATAATATTTCTGAAAGAAATAAAAAAATATAATTTCAATATGTATATACAATACATTAAGAGCGAAGATAAAGTATAATTTTTGTCTTTGCGTTTTTTTTTTTTTTTGAAAAACTTTGAAAAATAGGGAAAATTCCCTTTTTTATAATTGTGGTGTATGATATAATATTTATAGATTAAAACTTTGTTTTAATCTATAAATATTGAACCATAATTGCCATAAAAAATAATCTAAAGAAATTATGGTATAGTATTTAGGCAAAATAAAAGTGCCTTTATGCAAAATGATAAAGACACAATTATTTTACTTTCATTTTAGTACTTTTACATTGAGTAAGATAATTCTACACCCATCTTAAAAATTATCAAAAAAGATTTGGTGTATAAGGTTTTATGGTTTCATACTTTATTATTGGGGAATTATTTTTAAAGTATGATTTATTAGTTTACATTTTTATGTAATACTAATTTAAATTTTTATTTATCTTGGTTAAGATATATATATTTTGCCATATTAACCTTAAATAAAATTTAAAAAATAAAAATCCTGAAAAAATTAAAAAAATAATGACGAGGTGGTTGTATGATAGGTATTATAAGTGCTCTTGATGAAGAGCTAATGGAAATTATAGATAAAATTGAAACAAAAAAAGTTACAAAGGGTTATTTTACTTTTTACCTTGCAAATATTTCTAATAAGGAAGTTGTTTTAGGAATTTGCGGTGTAGGAAAGGTAAATTCTGCAATTTATACTCAAAGCATGATTGACAACTTCTCTCCGAGCGTTATTATTAATATTGGTGTTGCTGGTTCTACTGATGATAAAGTAAAAATTGGCGATTTAGTTATAGGCACAGAATATTTCTATCATGATTTTGATTGTACAGAAGCTGGTTATGTAATGGGACAAATACCAGCACTTCGTGATGTTAAATTTATTGCTGATAAAAAATTAGTTGATATTTCTTATGAAAAGGCTTTAAAAGTTCTTCCTGAAAATAGAATTTTTAAAGGAATTATAGCTACTGGGGATATTTTTGTAGCTAAAAAGGAAATTAAAGATAGGATTAAAGAAAATTTTGACTCTCTTTGTTGTGAAATGGAAAGTTGCTCTATCGTGCATACTTGTCATTTAAACAATGTTGGATATTTAGCTTTACGTTCAATATCTGATAATGCAAACGAAGAGGCAGATTGTGATTTTGAAACTTTTGTTTTAGAGTCAGCAAAGGTTGTTAAGAGTATTATTTTGGATATTATAGAGGAAATATAGATGATTGAAATTAAAAATTTAAAGAAAAACTACGGCAAATTTGTTGCAATTGATGATTTTAATTTAGAAATTAAAGAAGGAAAAACATATGGAATTTTAGGAAGAGTTAATTCTGGTGGAACGACTATTTTTAATATTCTATGTAATTATACTTTTCAAGAAGATGGAACTGTTTTGATTGATGGAAAAGCTCCTGAAAACGCAAGAGATTTGATATATATGTGTCCAAAAATGGAATTTTATAATGGATATACATTAAGACAGGTTTTAAAGACAATTTCTGAATTTAATTCCGAATTTGATTTAGACTATGCATTAGAGCTTTGTGAATCCTTTAAAATAGATTTAGATAGCAAGTTTAAAGCAGAGGAAAATGTTCAAAATTGCACTATTTTTAGAACTATTGTTACAATTTGTATGAATAAAAAATATCTTCTATTTAATAAACCAGAAATTGGACTTTCAAGTCTGGATATTAGAAAATTAAGTGATATTTTAATGGGAAATTATAGAAGAAGAGGCTATACTCCAATTATTCATAGTAAAAATGCAAATTACTTTTTTGATTATCTTGACTATATAATAATTATAAAAGATAAAAAAGTTGTACTTTTTGAAAGTAGAGAAAAACTTAAAAAAATGGTTTATTCTATTTCCGGTTCTGTTGATCTTATTGGCACAGCTGTTAAGGATAGAAATGTGTTGGCGATTAGAACGCTTAAAAACTTTTCTAAATTGAAAATAGCTTATATTCTAGCTAATGATGAGGATGAAGTTAGAGCTCATGCGAGCAGAACTGTTTCCTTGAAAGAATTATATGAAGCTATTACTGCTTCTGAAGAAGGAGGTCGTTAAGTTGAAAAAGGGATTAAATTATTCTTTAAGAGTATTGTTTGATACTTTTCTTGCTGGAATTTTATTTTCTGTTTTAAGTGAATTAGTATTTTTAGCAATAGCAAAACTATTGAATTTTGATATTTATCTTGATACAGATGTATTTATGTCCGTTTTAGTTGCGATTTTCTTAACATTTATTTTTTCGGGAAAAAACATTATAAATCAATTGTTTATAAATGGTTTTAGCAGAAAGAAAATAGCAAATATAAAAACTTTAAGTTGTATGATTTATAGTTTAGCCTTCTTTTTATTGATATTTTTATTTGAAATTTTCTATGCGAAATTATTTTCAAATATTATGGATTTAGAGACTATTATTCGTTTAGTTGTAATCTATTTATCGATATGTGTTAGTGCTGAATTAGCAACTTTTATATCATTACTTTATAAAAATATTTCTATGAAAAAAGGCAAGGGTGTTCATAAAACTTTCTATAGATATATGTACTCATTTGGAGTTATTCTTTTAACTTATATATATAGAATTGTATATCCTAATGTTCAAGAGTATTATACAATTATTGTTTTGGCAGTTATTGTTGTATTGTTTTGTTGTTTACAATTTTACTTAGCACGTGCTAATAGAAAGTGGATATTAAATATTGATATAAGAGCTTAGGAGGTTTTTATGGACGGATATATATTGGCTTTAGATCAAGGAACTACAAGCTCAAGAGCTATTTTGTTTGATAACAATGGAACAATAAAAGGAGTTTCTCAAAAAGAATTCAAACAAATTTTTCCTAAGGCTGGTTGGGTTGAACATGATGCAATGGATATTTGGGCTACACAATCAGGAGTTTGTAGAGAAGTTTTAGAAAGAAACTTCGTAAGACCTAATGAAGTAAAGGCGATTGGAATAACAAATCAAAGAGAAACTACGATTATATGGGAAAAGGAAACTGGAAAACCAATATATAACGCAATAGTTTGGCAATGTAGAAGAACTGCTGAGATTTGTGAAGAAATAAGAAAAGCTGGATATGAAGATTTGATTTTTGAAAAAACTGGTTTAAAACTTGATGCTTATTTTTCCGCCACAAAAATAAAATGGATACTAGATAATGTTGAAGGGGCAAGAGAAAGAGCAAAAAGAGGCGAATTGTTATTTGGCACTGTTGACACTTGGATAGTTTGGAACTTAACAAGAGGAAAAGTGCATATAACTGATTATTCAAACGCTTCAAGAACAATGTTATTTAATATTAATACTCTACAATGGGATGAAGATATTTTAAAGATTTTGGATATACCAAAGTCAATGTTACCAGAAGTTAAAGATTCGAGTGAAATATATGGATATACTGATGAATATACATTTGGTGGAGCTCAAATTCCGATTTCTGCAGTTATAGGAGATCAACAATCAGCTCTTTTTGGACAAACTTGTTTTGAAAAAGCTGAAGCTAAAATCACTTATGGAACAGGAGCATTCCTTTTAATGAATATAGGAGAAGATGTTCTAAAATCTAAAAATGGTTTACTGACAACTGTAGCTTGGGGAATTAATGGCAAAGTTACATATGCTCTTGAAGGAAGTATATTTATTGCAGGAGCAGGAATTCAATGGCTAAGAGATGAGCTTAGACTACTATATGATGCGAGTTTATCTGAACAATATGCAAAATTAGTTGATGATACTGATGGCGTATACATAGTTCCGGCATTTACAGGACTTGGAGCTCCATACTGGGATATGAATGCAAAAGGAGCAATTTTTGGACTTACAAGAGGAACAAAAAGAGAACATATAATTCGTGCGATGCTTGAATCAATTGCGTATCAATGTGTGGATGTTTTTAACTGCATAGAAGAAGATACAAATATAAAAATTCAAAATTTAAAAGTTGACGGTGGAGCAAGTGCTAATGGATTTTTACTACAATTTCAATCAGATATGTTGAATACAGAAGTTACAAGACCGGAAATTCTTGAAACAACAGCAATGGGCTGTGCATTCCTAGCAGGGCTTGCTGTGGGCTTTTGGAAAAGTACAGATGAAATTAAAAATATTTGGAAAAAAGATAAAATATTTCAACCTTTAATAAGCGATGAAGATAGAAAGAAAAAGTTAAAGGGCTGGAGAAAAGCTGTAAAAAGAACTTTTGATTGGGATAAAGATGAAGAATAAGGTATATTTTAAAGACTCAGTTTAATTGAATTGAGTCTTTTTTTGTTTGCGAAATTATCCATAAATTTTATTTATAACAGAAAATTAGCATAGAAAATTTTAATGTTAATGTCGAGTGTTAGGGGTATAATTCAAATAATCAAATTTTAGGAGGTAGAGATGAGAGATTACTATAAATGGGCAAAAGAATTTTCTGACAAGTATATAAAGCCAGTGGCAGAAGAAATTGATGAAAAAGGAAAATTCCCAAAAGAAATATTTGACAAAATCAAAGAAGAAGGATTTTTTAAAGTTTTAGTTCCAACTGAATACGGCGGAGAAGGTGCAGGTCCAGAGGCACAAGCTTTTATTACTCAAGCATTTGCTGAAGGTGCTGCAACAGTTGGGTTAGGATATACAATGCATAATGTTGCATTAAAATTTGTTTTAACATTTGCAGATGAAGACTTCAAAAAATTCATTATTAAAGAAGTTGTCGAAAACAATAAAATGTTATCACTAGCTAGAAGTGAATTTGAAACTGGAGTACATGTATTCAAATCTCAAACACAGTTGGAGGAGTTTGAAGATCATGCAGCAATTAATGGAGTTAAAAGTATGATTACATCAGCTAACTATGCTGATTACTATTTAATTTCAGTTCCTAAAAATTCTAAAGGTGAAATGAAAAACTGGTTAATACCAAGAGAATCAGAAGGGTTATCATTTAAAGAAAGTGATTGGAGAGGAATTGGAATGAAGGGTAATAACTCCTGTCCAATGATTATGGAAAATATAAAATTAGACAATAAATATGGAATTAAAATTTGCAGAAAAACTTGTCCTCAACCTTATGAAGTGAATATAGATGTAATATACTTTATGACTGGACTTGCAGGAGTTTATTCAGGTGTATGTCAATCATTATTTGAATCAGCTTTATATCATGCAGAAAATAGAAAATACGGTGAAAGTTCACTAGCAGACATTGAACCTATTCAAGTTCATTTATCAAAACTATATGCAAATGTACTAGCTGCAAAAGGAGCTTTAGAATCAGCTGTTAATTCATTTAGTAAATTAGAAGAAGATGGATTTAGAAAAATAATGACTGCTAGAATAATAGCTTCTGAAAATTCAATTGAAAATGCAAATATTGCAATGAGAATTGGTGGTGGACAAGCATACAATAGAAAAGGAAATATCGAAAGATTAATGAGAGACGCTTATGCAAGTCAAGTTATGTTCCCAAGTATAGATGTTTTAAAATCATGGGTAGGAAAGAACATAACAGGAAATTCAATTTTGTAAAAGTTACTATATAATAAGATAATAAGGAATCCGTTTTGGATTCCTTTTTTATTTATAGATAAGTATTGACTTAATAAAACTAGATTGATATAATATATAGACACATGTAAACGGACTAATATTTAATCCTTTAAAAATATTTTTAAAAAAATTTAAAAAAAGTGTTGACAAAGGAGTATCCAAGTGATATAATATTAAGGTCGCAGTAAGTGTGACAATGAACCAAGAAAAGTAAACAGTGATAAAAACTTTGAGAGTACAAAGAAAAACAATAATTTGGTGTAACAAAAAGTCAGCGAGAGCAGACGAACTTTTAATAGAGAGTTTGATCCTGGCTCAGGACGAACGCTGGCGGCGTGCTTAACACATGCAAGTCGAACGTGATTTTTATGGAAGGACCTTCGGGGACGGAAGTAAAATGAAAGTGGCGAACGGGTGAGTAACACGTGAGCAACCTACCTTACACAGGGGGATAGCCGTTGGAAACGACGATTAATACCGCATGAGACCACAATACTGCATGGTATAGGGGTCAAAGATTTATCGGTGTAAGATGGGCTCGCGTCTGATTAGCTAGTTGGAAGGGTAAAGGCCTACCAAGGCAACGATCAGTAGCCGGTCTGAGAGGATGAACGGCCACACTGGAACTGAGACACGGTCCAGACTCCTACGGGAGGCAGCAGTGGGGAATATTGCACAATGGGGGAAACCCTGATGCAGCGACGCCGCGTGAGCGAAGAAGGTTTTCGAATCGTAAAGCTCTGTCCTATGAGAAGATAATGACGGTATCATAGGAGGAAGCCCCGGCTAAATACGTGCCAGCAGCCGCGGTAATACGTATGGGGCGAGCGTTGTCCGGAATTATTGGGCGTAAAGGGTACGTAGGCGGCCTTTTAAGTCAGGTGTGAAAGCGTGAGGCTTAACCTCATTAAGCACTTGAAACTGGAAGGCTTGAGTGAAGGAGAGGAAAGTGGAATTCCTAGTGTAGCGGTGAAATGCGTAGATATTAGGAGGAATACCGGTGGCGAAGGCGACTTTCTGGACTTTTACTGACGCTCAGGTACGAAAGCGTGGGGAGCAAACAGGATTAGATACCCTGGTAGTCCACGCCGTAAACGATGAATGCTAGGTGTTGGGAGTCAAATCTCGGTGCCGAAGTTAACACATTAAGCATTCCGCCTGGGGAGTACGGTGGCAACACTGAAACTCAAAGGAATTGACGGGGACCCGCACAAGCAGCGGAGCATGTGGTTTAATTCGAAGCAACGCGAAGAACCTTACCAAGGCTTGACATATAGTTGAGTTATTGAGAAATTGATAAGTCCCTCGGGACAGCTATACAGGTGGTGCATGGTTGTCGTCAGCTCGTGTCGTGAGATGTTGGGTTAAGTCCCGCAACGAGCGCAACCCTTATCTTCAGTTACCAGCACGTAAAGGTGGGGACTCTGGAGAGACTGCCGATGATAAATCGGAGGAAGGTGGGGATGACGTCAAATCATCATGCCCTTTATGTCTTGGGCTACACACGTGCTACAATGGTTGGTACAACGAGAAGCGAGATAGTGATGTCAAGCAAAACTCTAAAAGCCAATCTCAGTTCGGATTGTAGGCTGCAACTCGCCTACATGAAGTCGGAGTTGCTAGTAATCGTGAATCAGAATGTCGCGGTGAATGCGTTCCCGGGTCTTGTACACACCGCCCGTCACACCATGGGAGTTGGCAATACCCGAAGCCGCCGATCTAACCGCAAGGAGGAAGGCGTCGAAGGTAGGGTTAATGACTGGGGTGAAGTCGTAACAAGGTAGCCGTATCGGAAGGTGCGGCTGGATCACCTCCTTTCTAAGGAGTACTAAGAACGACAGTTCAAAATTTAATTCTTAGTTTTATCACT
>NZ_JBKICJ010000005.1:0-147238 GCF_046569675.1 Parvimonas pharyngis | reverse complement strand
AGTGATAAAACTAAGAATTAAATTTTGAACTGTCGTTCTTAGTACTCCTTAGAAAGGAGGTGATCCAGCCGCACCTTCCGATACGGCTACCTTGTTACGACTTCACCCCAGTCATTAACCCTACCTTCGACGCCTTCCTCCTTGCGGTTAGATCGGCGGCTTCGGGTATTGCCAACTCCCATGGTGTGACGGGCGGTGTGTACAAGACCCGGGAACGCATTCACCGCGACATTCTGATTCACGATTACTAGCAACTCCGACTTCATGTAGGCGAGTTGCAGCCTACAATCCGAACTGAGATTGGCTTTTAGAGTTTTGCTTGACATCACTATCTCGCTTCTCGTTGTACCAACCATTGTAGCACGTGTGTAGCCCAAGACATAAAGGGCATGATGATTTGACGTCATCCCCACCTTCCTCCGATTTATCATCGGCAGTCTCTCCAGAGTCCCCACCTTTACGTGCTGGTAACTGAAGATAAGGGTTGCGCTCGTTGCGGGACTTAACCCAACATCTCACGACACGAGCTGACGACAACCATGCACCACCTGTATAGCTGTCCCGAGGGACTTATCAATTTCTCAATAACTCAACTATATGTCAAGCCTTGGTAAGGTTCTTCGCGTTGCTTCGAATTAAACCACATGCTCCGCTGCTTGTGCGGGTCCCCGTCAATTCCTTTGAGTTTCAGTGTTGCCACCGTACTCCCCAGGCGGAATGCTTAATGTGTTAACTTCGGCACCGAGATTTGACTCCCAACACCTAGCATTCATCGTTTACGGCGTGGACTACCAGGGTATCTAATCCTGTTTGCTCCCCACGCTTTCGTACCTGAGCGTCAGTAAAAGTCCAGAAAGTCGCCTTCGCCACCGGTATTCCTCCTAATATCTACGCATTTCACCGCTACACTAGGAATTCCACTTTCCTCTCCTTCACTCAAGCCTTCCAGTTTCAAGTGCTTAATGAGGTTAAGCCTCACGCTTTCACACCTGACTTAAAAGGCCGCCTACGTACCCTTTACGCCCAATAATTCCGGACAACGCTCGCCCCATACGTATTACCGCGGCTGCTGGCACGTATTTAGCCGGGGCTTCCTCCTATGATACCGTCATTATCTTCTCATAGGACAGAGCTTTACGATTCGAAAACCTTCTTCGCTCACGCGGCGTCGCTGCATCAGGGTTTCCCCCATTGTGCAATATTCCCCACTGCTGCCTCCCGTAGGAGTCTGGACCGTGTCTCAGTTCCAGTGTGGCCGTTCATCCTCTCAGACCGGCTACTGATCGTTGCCTTGGTAGGCCTTTACCCTTCCAACTAGCTAATCAGACGCGAGCCCATCTTACACCGATAAATCTTTGACCCCTATACCATGCAGTATTGTGGTCTCATGCGGTATTAATCGTCGTTTCCAACGGCTATCCCCCTGTGTAAGGTAGGTTGCTCACGTGTTACTCACCCGTTCGCCACTTTCATTTTACTTCCGTCCCCGAAGGTCCTTCCATAAAAATCACGTTCGACTTGCATGTGTTAAGCACGCCGCCAGCGTTCGTCCTGAGCCAGGATCAAACTCTCTATTAAAAGTTCGTCTGCTCTCGCTGACTTTTTGTTACACCAAATTATTGTTTTTCTTTGTACTCTCAAAGTTTTTATCACTGTTTACTTTTCTTGATTCATTGCCGCAATACTCTTGCGACTTTGATATTATAGCACCTATTTTTTAATTTGTCAACACTTTTTAAAATTTTTTTAAAACTTTATATGTGTTTCATAATTATTAAATAGTTTTTTTAATATCTTGCACTTTATGTGCTTTAATATTATATCAGTCATATTTATTCTCGTCAATACCGTTTTGACATATTTTTTTAATTTTTTAAGTTTATTATTTTAATTTTTTTATAAAAACAAAAAAGACAAGTGTTAAAGCTTGTCTTTTTTGTTTTATATCGGAACATTATATGAAAAAGCAACTAAATAAACTCATTGTCATTTGTTTTATAATACAATCTTTTATTTACGCTTTATATCTATTTACATTATATCATATTTAATTATAATTTCAACAATTTACTTATATTAATTTTCTATACATCTACATTCAATTATAAGATTTTCTTATAAGAACTTATCTTTCATATTTATCCAATACCAATTTTCATTGAATACTAACTTATATAGTTTAAATAGTGATTTTTTAAATTCAAAATATTCTACATCTGTATAGTCTTTTTCAATTCCATCTATAACAAAGCTTATTTTCTTATGTTGATTTTCTAATGGAACAATTTTTAATGTTGATGTATCAGGAATTACTAATGAATTTGAAATCGTTCTATAAACTTTTGAGAATATTGGTGCTAAAGGAGTTAATTGAAATCCTCTTAGTGTTGGGTACATTATACTTCCTCCAGCAGACATATTATAAGCTGTGCTTCCTGAAGGAGTTGATATAATTAATCCATCTCCTGCAAATGTCTCAAGATGATTTTCATCGATAAATATATCTAAATGTATAACTTCGGAATTATTAGACTTTATTACAAAATCATTTAAGCATTTATTAGTAAATACTATATCATTAGTTTTTAAATCACAATCTAGTAATCTAATCTTTTCTACAAAGTATTTTTGTTCTAAATAATCATCTATAAATTTCTCAATTTTATCAAAACTAATTTCTTGAAAAAAACCAAGTGTTCCTGTATTTATTCCTACAAAAGGAATTTTCGGAAAATTTGAATTATGTACTCCTCTTATAAATGCTCCATCTCCACCTATACAGATATTTAATTCAGCTTCTTCTCTATATTTTTGAGATACTTCAAACCCTTTTTTCTCAAATAATTCTTTGGTTTTTATAAAAGCCTTTAATGATTTAATATTATCATTAAAGAATATATTAATCAATCTTTTCATAATTTCACCTTTTATTTTAATCTATAAAAGTATTTTATCATATACAAAATATATTAGCAAGAAAAAAAGGAGCTATAGCTCCTTTAAACATTTTTCTTTTTCTTAATTTTCTTCAATCTATAAAAATCTTCTCTTTCTTTTTCTTCAAGAACCTCAGAAATATATTTTTCTGTTTCTTCTAAATTTGGAATTTGAATTTTATCTAGAGCATTAGCTCTTTTTTGGTTTTTCTTTATTTCTAATGATAGCTTATAAACAGTATTTTCTGTTTCAGCAAGTCTATATACAAGTCTTTTTATTTTTTGAAACATTTTTATAGCTTCATCAATAGCAGGGCTTGTCATATACATACCATAATGAGGTCTTAATGTGCCGTGTTCATACTTTACACTTGGTACATCAAGTCCCATTATAGACTTATATGAAATTTGAAAACTTTCTGATTTATCTATTGATAAAGAAATATCTTGAACATTCATAACTCCCATAGTTATATTTGCTTCTTTTAAAACTGAATATGCTTTCTCAAAAAGGATTCTTACATCTTCTTGTATTTCTTTAGCTTTTTCAATTTGTTGCATCATTTCTTTTATAAGAACAGTTCTTTTTTTATCAATTAGATTATATCCTACTTTCGATAATTTTAAATCATCTTTAATTTTTAATAGATTTGATTTTGTAGGAGCAATATTTTGAATCATATTACCACCTTCCATATTTTTCTATATATTTACTTTCCAATCTATCTAACTCTATTTTAGGGAAAAGCTTAAACAAATCCCAAGCAATATCTAGAGATTCCTCAATTGTTCTAGCCTCATCAAAGTTTTGATTTAAAAAGTTTTGTTCAAACTGTCTACCAAATTTCATATAAATTTTATCAATTTCTGTTAAATCATCTTCTCCTATTATTTGTGATAGAGATCTAACTTCTATAACTTTTGAGTAAAGAGCGAATAATTGAGATTGTACTTGATCGTGATCTTCTCTAGTATATCCGTCACCAATACCATCTTTCATAAGTCTTGATAAAGAAGGCAAAATATTTACTGGTGGATATATATTCTTTTGAAATAATTCCCTTGATAGAACAATTTGTCCTTCAGTAATAAAACCTGTTAGGTCAGGAATTGGATGAGTTATATCATCGTTTGGCATTGTTAAAATTGGAATTAATGTAATTGAACCTTTCTTTCCTTTAACCATTCCAGCTCTTTCATATAAAGTTGATAGGTCAGAATATAGATATCCTGGATATCCCTTTCTACTAGGAACTTCTTCTCTTGCAGAAGAAATTTCTCTTAATGCTTCAGCATAACTTGTAATATCAGTCATAACAACTAGTATATGCATCCCTTCTTCAAAAGCTAAATATTCTGCAGCCGTTAAAGCAGTTCTAGGTGTTGATATTCTTTCAACAATTGGAGCGTCAGCTAAATTAATATATGATACTACTCTTGATGATGCTCCAGATTCTTCAAAAGCACTTTTAAAGAATTCATAATCATCGTATTTAATCCCCATTCCAGCAAATACTATTGCAAATTTGTCATCAGAATTTTTCAATTTGGACTGTCTAACTATTTGAGCCGCTAATGCATTATGTGTCAAACCATTTGATGAAAAAATCGGAAGTTTTTGACCCCTTATTAAAGTCGTTAAAGTATCAATAGCTGAAATTCCTGTTTCTAAATAATCTCTTGGATATTCTCTGGCTACAGGATTCATAGGTCTACCATTTACATTATATTTTTTATCAGAAATTATGGCATCACCACTATCTATAGGTTCCCCAACTCCATTAAAAGTTCTTCCTAAAATATTTTTAGTTAGACAAATTTCAAGAGGAGATCCAGTAAAAGTTACAGCAGAGTTTTCAGTAGAAATTCCAGTTGTCCCCTCAAATACTTGAGCTATAACTTTGTCTCCTTGAATTCTTACAACCTTTGCTCTTCTTCTTTCATTACCGTCAATTACAATTTCCATCATTTCATCATAACTTACATTTTCTACACCTTTAAGTACAATCAAAGGTCCATCTATTTTTTCAAGTTTTAAATATTGTTTTTGCATCTTATCACCTACTCTCCCTGATTTTCACTAATCAAAGTAGTATAATAACTATCTATTTTCGAATTCAATTCTTCAAATGCTTCATCATAATTTTCATTTGGAATATTATATTTCATCTTAATAACTTCTTCAAATAAATCATCATTCTTTATTTCAGTTAGAGAAACTTGTTCCTTAACAGCTAAAGTACAATTTATATATAGCTTATCTATTACTTTTAACATCTCAAATTGTTTTTTTAAAGGAACATAGCAATCTGTTTCATGCATTGCATTTTGTTGTAAAAATCCCTTCTTTAAAACTTTTGCAATTTCTATAACAATTCTTTGATCATTTGGTAAAACATCTTCACCAACTAATTGAACAATTTGGTTCAATTTATTATCCTCTGAAAGAAGTTCCATCATCTTTGCTCTTAATTTCAATAGTTCTGGTGATACATTTTCATCATAATATTCTTTGATTAATGAAGTATATCCACTATAACTTGTAAGATAGTTTACTGCAGGATAATGTCTTATATAAGCTAAATTCTTATCCAAACCTATAAAAGCTGAAACAAATCTCTTTGTATTTTCAGTAACCGGTTCAGAAAAATCTCCACCAGGAGGTGAAACTGCTCCGATTACAGTAATAGAACCTTCTTCTTTTGAAAGAGTCTTTACATAACCCGCTCTTTCATAAAATTGAGCAATTCTAGAAGGAAGATAAGCAGGATACCCTTCTTCCGCTGGCATTTCTTCAAGTCTTCCTGATATTTCTCTAAGAGCTTCTGCCCATCTTGAGGTAGAATCTGCCATAATAGCAACATGGTAACCCATATCTCGATAATACTCAGCAATAGTTATTCCAGTATAAATTGATGCTTCACGAGCAGCAACTGGCATATTAGAAGTATTTGCTATTAAAATTGTTCTTTCCATAAGTGGCTTTGAAGTTCTTGGATCTATTAATTTTGGAAATTCCTCAAGAACATCTGTCATTTCATTCCCACGTTCTCCACAGCCGATATAAACTATAATATCTGCATCTGACCATTTTGCAAGTTGATGTTGAGTCATAGTTTTTCCTGTACCAAATCCTCCTGGAAGTGCTGATGTTCCACCTTTTGCTATTGGAAAGAAAACATCAAGTACTCTTTGTCCTGTAATTAAAGGTTTTGAAATTGGCATCCTTAAATTTGTAGGGCGCGGAATTCTAACTGGCCATTTATGATACATTTTTAAATTGTGAATTTTTCCATTTTCGTCTTTTATTATTACTAAATTTGTTTCTAAATTATATTTTCCTGAAGGTAAAACTTCAATTACTTCACCATTAACAGTTGGTGGAACTAAAATTTTATGTTTAATAAAACTTGTTTCTTGAGTTGTTGCAAAAATTTCTCCAGCTGACAATTTATCACCAACTTTTACAAGTATTTCAACATCCCATTCTTTTTCTTTATCAATTGAAACAAGCCCAATTCCTTCTGCAATAAATTCTCCAGTCATTGAATAAATTTGTTCAAGAGGTCTTTGAATACCATCAAATATATTTCCAATAATTCCTGGACCCAATGTTACTGAAAGAGGAACATTCGTACTTTCAATTGTTTCTCCTACTTTTAAACCCTGTGTTTCTTCATAAACTTGTATAGTAGCTATATCTTCGTCAATAGATATGATTTCCCCAATTAGTTTTTTAACTCCAACTAGAACCATATCCCTAACTTTGTAAATTCCCATACTGTCTGCTTTAACAACAGGACCATTTATATCAATTATTTTAGGTATATTACTCATTACCTTTCTCCTCATTACAATTATTTATTAATTGTCCATTCCCAATTCTCTTTTTAATTGAGCTAAAATCTTTTGGTATTTTGTTGTTAATAGAAAATCTAAAGAATAATTTAATCTATATGTTCTTTCTTTGTTTTCAACTTCAAAACCACCAACTTTTATAGTAAGATTTTTTTCAATAGTTATTTCACCTAATATTTCTTTTATTATATTTCTATCTCTTTCAAAACTTTTTTCAAAAACATAAACTATATCATTAGAAGATATTTCTGATTTAACATTATTTAAAGCTTTTTTCAAATATAACTCACCTTTTTCAGTCATATAAGAATTAGTTAATTCTTCTTTTAGGGATTTAAAAAATTCATCATAAATCTCTTTATTTGTATTTAAAATAATATCTTGTCCTTCTTTTAAAGTTTTTGAACGAAATTTATCTGTCTTATTTTCAAGTTTAGCTCTATAATCTCTTTTTAATTTTTCAATTTCATCAAATTTCTTTGCTTTATACTCAGCAATTAGCTTTTCAGTTTCTAAAGAAATTTTCTTTAATTCTTCATCATATTTATCATCAATCTCTTCATTTAAGATTCTTTTAAATGATTCTATCTTATCTTCAATTGTTATCACAAGATTTCTCCTTATATATTTATTCCTATTGACTCGTTTATATAGTTAGTAATGAAATTTGGATCTCTTTTTAAACCTGTTCTATCTGGAATTTCAACTATTAGTGGAAAAATATTCTTTAACTTTGCTAACATTACTTCCTCCTCTATAAGCTTAAAAATATTTTCAGTTAAAATTAAAATTCCTATTTCCTTATTATTTAGGCAAGAATTAAATTCCTCCAAAGCCTCTTCTCTGGTTTTTAAAACAATTCCAGTTATCCCAGCTAATCTCATTCCTACAAGTGTATCTGTATTATCAGATATAAGATAACTTATCATAAAAATCTCCTAAACTCTTTGTAAAATCATAATTGAAATTATAAGTCCATAAATTGCAATACCTTCAGCAAGTCCAAGAATAATTAAAGTTTTACCTAAAATTGAAGAATCTTCTGATACTGCTCCAATCGCTGCAGATCCCGCTTGACCAACACCAATTCCTGTACCAATTGCTGCAAGACCTGTTGATAATGCAGCAGCTAAATATCCCATACCACTTGCTGAGTTTGCAGTGTTTTGAGTAGTTTCTGCAGCCAATGCAACATCAGGGATTAGTCCCATTAAAAATAAAGCTAAAATTGAAAAGACATTAATTGCTATAGCTTTTTTCAATCCTGATTTTGTAGTTTTCTTTCCTTTTTTTAAATATGATAAACCTGTTAAAATTGTTGTTCCAATTCCTAATGTAATTAATACTAAAGTAATTTTCATAATTTTCCTCCTAATATTCTTCTTTTAAGTCTACTTTTAATGGCTCATAATTTATTCCTTCCCCATTAAAATACTTACTAAATAATTCATAATACTCTAATCTTATTGCTTGAATGAAAACTATAAGTCCTTCAAGACAAACAATAAATATGTTTCCTAAAACAATCATAAATATATTTCCAACACTTGAACCAAGCATTTGCCCCAAAGCATGAAACGCCATAAAAAGTCCCACGTGATTTATAGCAAAAGCTCCTACTCTTATAAAAGAAAGAGTATTTGAAAAAAAGCCCATAACAGTTTCAAACATTTCAAATCCACTCTCAACAGGAGAAAATTCTTCATTTTCTTTTGTTTTGCTAATCATAGGTACAAGTTTTGGTTTCATAAACATCAATGTTGAAGTTACAACCAAAAATACAACACTTACTATTGTAATCATTGAAGATACATTTACACTTACATATTTTTTAAATAAAACAGTATTTAATACAATTACTATAAATGAGATATAAAATAAAAATCCGGATAATCCGTTTTTATCAAAAAATAATTTTCCAAATTCTTTTCTCATCTTCAAATTTCTAAAGTTAATAAAATATGCTATTATTATCATTAAAATGCCAAGACCAATTGTTGCGACTAATATTGTATTTATATCATTCATAGGTCTAATGATTAATGCTGGAATTAACTCTTCAATTCCAAAAACACTTCCATACACAAAACCGAAAAACATTGATGAAAATCCAATTCTTTGGATAATTTTAGCTATCACGCCAAGTTTTTTCGACAATAACATTCCTGCAATAACAAAAATTAAACCTTGTCCAACATCTCCAAACATCATTCCAAATAATAATAGATATGTTATTGCAAAGAACGGTGTCGGATCAGTTTCCTTATAATCTGGAATTGAATACATTTTAACTAATGCTTCAAAAGGCTTCAAAATAAAGTTATTCTTTAATTTTGTAGGAATCTTAAATTTTGAAGGAATTTCTGTGTCATCTTCAAAATATATTACAGCACTGTCTGATACTTTTTCGACAGAGTTTTTTATACTTTCAACTTTCGACTCAGGAACAAAAGCACTTAACAATATAAAGTTTTTACTTTCAGCAATATGTTCTTCAAGCTCTTCAATTTTTTCGATAATCTTATATCTATAATAGAATCCTAAAATATCTTGCCAATATTTATTTTTAAATTCAGCTTTCTGTTTTAGAATTTCTTCTTGCTCTCTTTCTAGACTTTCTAATTCTTCACTTTTACTCTTTATAAAATCTTTAAAAGAAATATCCAAATTAGGAAGTCCAATTCTATCGAATGACAAAGAACGAATAAAATATTTTGTATCTCTTTCGTAAATGGAAGGTGTAAAAATTATAACTGTTTCTCCATAACTGCTAGTGCCTAAATGCACAACAATCCCTTTAATATTTTCGTAATTTGCCTTTAACTTTATCCATGAATTTTTTGAAATTTGTCCCATATCAAAATTAATATGTTTCAATTTATAAAATTCTGATATTTTCATATCATTATCAGAAAAATACTCCATAGCATTTAATAAAATCTTAATCTCTGCTCTCTTTTTTCTATTTTCATCTTCTTTTGACTTAATAGTAGAAGATTTTTCTGATATATCATCTAATAATTTTAATTTTTCACTATAATTTAAATTTTGTAACTCATTTAATGTTATATCTTCTTCTTTGGTATCAAAAAAGTCAAACATTTGATCTAGAAGTTCTTTATACTTTCTCTTTTTAAATACTTTTTCACGATGATAAGGTCTTATTTTATCTACTTCAACCCCCATATCATTAAAAATTCCGATTTGAGAATCCATATACTTCATTGTGAAATTTTCAGAATTTCCAGAATTTGTTATATGAATAGACCCATTCAAAACAATTTCTCTCAAGATACTGTGAGCATCACGTTTTAAAGCAACAAGATTCATCATCTTCATTTTTTCAACAGCCAATTTAGCACCCCCTAACTAAATCAATGAATATCAATCAAATATTCTTTTACTTCACTTTTACTTAGTTTATACTTATTCGCTTCTGCTATTCTAATTAAATTTTCATTTTGAATATTTAACTGAATAATAAACTTAAGCAAAGTTGAAATTGAATTATCATAGTCTTTAAGTTTCTTTAAATGGCTAAGATAAACATATTCTTTAATATTTCTATTTGAAATAATAGTATTTCCATTCGCATCTTCAAGAGTATATCTTAATTTTGTTTTCTTTATCTTCTCAACAATGGCCTCCACGCTATCACTATAAATCAAATCCTTTAAAAATTCACCTTTAATATATTTCCCAAACCTCAAACTATAACTGTAAATTTCTTCATTCGGTAAATCATAATATTTTTTAGCTCTGATTATCCATTGAAGATTAATTGTATCAATAAGTGTTGAAAAATAATCATTAAAAATAACTTGACTCGATTTTGATAATTTATCAATTGCATTTTTCATTGTTAAAAAATACAAACTATCCAATTTCATTTCAACATGAAAATGTAGTCTAAAAATATCATCATCTGTTAGAGAAGCAATAGCTTTTTTATAAATCGTACCTTTCAATACTTCCAAAGCCTGATTAAAATTTTCACAATTTACAAGTTTAGAATAATCAATATGTTTATTTTTCTTATACATTATTGTATCTCTTTCCAAGTCAATCTTTTCGTTTTCAACAATACTTCTAAGAATTATTTTTATATCTTTAAATTCATATTTCATAAGCATAGCTTCTATAATCTTTTTATCCTCTCCAAAAAGGAAAAATTTTAATCTTCCTAGCAGCTCTGCTTCAATTTTATTTAGCATGAACTCTGTATCATATCTATTTCTCATAGATCTTTCTTCATACAATGGTATTTCATTTCTATATAATATATTATTTTTTAAATAATCAACAATTTCATGTCTTTGTTCAAAAGATAAAATTTTGTCATAATCAGATTGATTTAATATTCCTTTTCTTAAAACTCCAATTTTAGCATTAATTGAATTAAAGTTATTCCCCATAAAACTCACCACTTTCCAAAAGGGAACTAGCAATATTTTTAACCAAGCTTTCCTTTTTATCTTCAAAAACATTTTTTATCTCTAAAGATTTTTTATTATATTCATCAAGTTTATTCTTATCTTCGTGCTCAATTTTAGAAAGATGTAGCTTAAGATTTTCTTGTTCTTCTTCTAAAACTTTATTGTACTCTTCATCAATAGCTTTAAGTTTTTCTTTTCTATCAAGAAGTAACTTCTGTTTTTCAGCTTCTAATTGTTTTTGATAATCTTCTGCATTCCTATCAATATCGAATATTTTTTCTATAAAACTTTCCATACATGCCTCCTTTCTAAATTTTTCCAAAACAAAAGTGCATTCGTAAAAATGCACTTCCAAATTTGCGATAATAAAAAATAAACTTGTTTACGGAATGATGAACTCAACTGTAAACAAGTTTGAAAATTTATTTTTATTAAAATATAAAGTTTTAAGCTAATTCACAATAAGCTTATTTAAAATAAGTTTATCTTCATCATAAGTAAACTATATGATATTTTTAATATTACAATAACTATTTATCAAACAATTCCACCATTGGCATTATTCTATCAGAGTTTTTATCATCTACTTTAATTCCCCAGCCACAAACTGGACATGATAAAAACTTCTTTGATGAAAATGGAAAAATTGGAATAAAAAATAATGTAAACCATTTTTTATCATTGTAAAGTGTCCATATTGAAGTATTATCACAATGATCACAATGACAAGCTTCTTTTGTTTGACCAATTTTTTTACTTCTTACTTTTGATCCATAAAAAATTATCATTTTACCTCCTAAATACCATAATTTATATAGCATTATATAATCTTTAAAATTTTAAAAATATTCTTCAAGAATTATTTTCATTATCCTTAAAACCATATTTATTATACACCTATACTTTTATAAAATCAAGCATTTAAATCACAAAATATAAAAGTTTGTGAAAAAATTAATTTCTAGCTTTTAACTTAATATAATTACTATCTTCTTTATAATTTTTACAAAACTTTTCATATATTTTAATTAAACTTTTTTCAGAAATATCTTTTCTTTTATAGTTAAGCAAATAATATTTATTTTTAAGATTAAAATCAATCCTTGAAGTTTTTGAATAAACAAAAATAAATATTTCATTTCCATTAAATTCAGTTTCTACAGAAGGTGAAGATTTTTCTGTATCTTCCATTGTAATTTTAAATCTAAATTTACAATCAGAAATTAGATTAAAAAACTCTTTTTTATCCTCTTTAGACTCTATATTTACTGTATATCCACTTCCTTCGAAATATATTTTAATTACTTCATTATTTACAATTTCATTTTTTAAAGAATGTAATTCATATTTATATCTTAAAAATACTGATAAAAATACTATACATATTAGAGCAAAAATTATTGATATGATTTTAAAAAGTTTCTTATTTTTCATAATCAAAATTCCTCCTGAAATTCTTATCGTACAACTTACTTATATTATATAACTAAAATTTTTATAAAGTCAAATAATAATATTCTAATAATATTAAAAAACTATTGAATAAAAAAATAAATATGATATAATTGCTTTAAATATATATATCATATATTGTGTATACTTAATAATTTTAATGAAATATAGAACCATGGAGAATATATATATTCAAGATGCAATGATTTTCCATTATGAAAGGAGAATAGTGTGAAAACCCTAGTTTTAAAATATATTGATAAGAAAAATATTTCAATAATAACTTTGATTATAGCATTTTTATCAAGAATTATCGGAGGTATGATTACTAATAAATATCTATCATATCTACCATATAAAAATAAACATTCATTTTTTATAGACTTAATTGGAATTTTTATTCCTCTAATCTTAAGTACAATAAGTATAATGAACTTAAAGCATCTTAACAATAAAAAAATAGAATTTTTATTTACTATTTTAAATATAATTCTACTTTTATCAATTCCTTCAATCTATTCAGATATTCTAAATTTAATAGATTAGTAAAATAAAAAAGCGGATTATATATACTATATCTAAAGAATATAATATTTGATAATCGACTTTTTCATATAATTTAATTTTATATAAATATCATTCAAAAAACCAAAGTCAAGTTTTGACTTTGGTTTTTAAATTTCAACAAATTCATTTATTCCAAATAGATATAATCCCTTTTTGGCAACTTTTTTGCCGGAAATATCTTCAATTGCTGATTTATATAAATCCAATTGTACTTTATATCTTTCCTTTACTTCTTCAAGATTTTCTTTTGTTACATAATCTGTCTTGTAATCCAATAAAATTATTTCCCCATTTCTATTTTCAAAGAAAAGGTCAATTATTCCAACTACCATAATTTTTTCGTCTTCTGAAATATTTTCATCTTTAAATAGATTTTTCAATTTTATATTATAGTCAATGGCTTTTTCTTTAAATAATTTTTCAGATTTATTTGCAATGTAAATTTCTTTAAAAATATCAGACTGAATAAATTTTACAATCCAATTAATATTTATCGTTTCTGCTTCGTCCAAGCTCATAATATTTTTTTCAACAAATGAATTTATTTGCAACTTTACTTCTTCTCTTATTTTTGAAGCATCTTCTGTATCAAATTTTGAAAAGTCTAAAAGTTGCATAGCCAAATGGAAAATAGTTCCTTTTTCTGCAGAATTAAAACCGACTTTTTCCTCACCTTGATGAATAAATGACGGAGTTTTTAAAACAAAATTTTCTTTATAATATTTTTGATGTTTTTCCTCATCTTCTTCCTGAATCATCTTTTTAATCTCAGAAACAGTAATACTTGATGGCTTGTTTAAAACATTTTTATAAACATATTCTTTATTAAATCTATCTTCTAAGAATTCTTTAACAGTTCGCATTTCTTGTTTAACTTCAATATCATCTTCTTCAGAAATTATTTCATTGGTTTTTATTTCTTCTTTAATTCTTTGATATTCTATAAATTCCTCTGTTTTAGTATTTACATTTAATTGAAATTTTAAATCTTCATTTCCTAAAAAGTTTTCTTCTCTTCCCAAACAATTCAAACTCTTTCCATAAACTGTAAGATTATCAATAGAACTTAATATCCAATCGAGATAATTATTTATTTTTAGAATTTTATAATTACTTATATTGCCTCTTTCATCAATTCCGGTGCTTATTTCTTCTTTTAAATTCTCATAATCTTTTACTCTTCCGGTTATTATGAGTTTTTCTTTTGCCCTTGTCATTGCGACATAAAGAAGCCTCATTTCTTCAGCAATTTGTTCATTCTTCTTAAATTTTTCAATTTTTTTCTTCATAATACTGTTAAATGAAGTTTTCTTATCCATATCATAAACAACAGGACCGAAACCAAGTTTTTGATGTAAAACCAAATTGCTGTCGTCTGCTCTAAAATTAAATTTCTTATTCGTATTTGCAAGAAATACAATAGGAAATTCCAAGCCTTTGCTCTTATGAATACTCATTATTTTAACTACATTCGCATCTTCAGAAATTAGTTTCGCCTCTGAAATATCACTTTTTAAACTGATTTTTTGAATATAATTTACAAAATTGAATAATCCCTTATAAGAATTTTTTTCATAATTTTTTGCCTTTTCGAAAAGTAACATAAGATTTGTCTTTCTCTGATCTCCCATATCTAAAAGTCCGACATAATTATAGTATCCTGTATAATTATATAAAAACCATATTAGTTCATCAGCTGATACTAGAGTTTTCTTTTCAATAAATAATTTTAAATCGGAAATAAATTTTGAAATTTTTTCTCTTATACTTGCTCTAATTTCTATATTTTCATCATCTAATATCTTAGTTAAAAGCTCATAAAATTTTAATTCTCTATCTACAAGTCTTATTTGACTTAATTCTGTTGGTGTAAAATTATAAATTGGAGAATACATTACTGAAAGAAGAGGAATATCTTGCATAGGATTATCTATAATCTTGAGTAAATTAATTATTGTATCTACTTCAAAAGTATCAAAATATCCACCCGTACTCTCTGCATAAATTGGAATATTATATTCTAAAAATACTTCTTCTAAAATTTTTGTATTACTGCTTGGAGAACGCATCAAAATAACAATATCTTTGTAATCAACTTTTCTATAATCATCCAAATTTTTATCATAAACTTTAAAAGGATTTTCTTTATTGTTCATCATATTGTAGATTGTGTTTGCAATTTTTATACATTCAAGCCTAAAAGATTTCATCTCCTCAAAATCTTCTGAATACTCATCAGTTAAAATTATCTCATCTTCGTCCTCATCATCTGATTTTTCATCAACCAAAAGAATTTCAACTGCACCACCGACATTTTCATCACTTTCTTTAAAACTTGCCATAGGATTTAATCTTTCATCAACAGTATAATCAAGTTCTCCCGTTTCTTTTTTCATTATTTTTGAAAAAACTAGATTTGTTCCCTCAAGAATTTCTTTTCGACTTCTAAAATTCGCATAGAGCATTATCTTTCTATTAAAACTGTCAATATCATCCTCTACTCTATAATAATTTTCATACTTTTCCATAAAAATACTTGGATCTGCCTGTCTAAATCTATAAATGCTCTGTTTAACATCTCCAACCATAAATCTATTATTTTCTTTAGCAACTGCTGATAAAAGAATTTCTTGAACTAGGTTGCTGTCTTGATATTCGTCAATAAAAACTTCAGCATATTTTTCTTGATATTCCAAAGCAGCTTTTGACGGTTTAATATTTCCATCTTCATCAATATCTACAAGTATCTCTAATGCCAAGTGTTCAATATCGGCAAAATCTACATAATTAAATTTTTGTTTTCTCTCCCAAAACTTTTCCTTAAATTTAATTACAATATCAGAAATAGCGCGAACATAAGGATAGATTAAATCACTTTCTATCTTTATATTTTCTATATTCAAATTTAAACTCTCAAGAGATTCTTTAATTCCATCTTTTAAACTATCTATTTCTTTTTTTACTTTATTATATATTTCTTTTACATCTTCATCACATTTTGAAATTCTAAAACTTCCAAAATCTGAATGTAAAAATTCATAAGATGATTTTTTTAATTCATCAAATTTTGTATTATCCTTTAAAAATGTCTTTAAACTTTCCTTTACAACAGATAATGCATCCAACAAAGTATTATAGATATTTAAATATTTTTCAAGTTCAGGATAATTTTCAATTTTTTTCAAATTATTTTTAATACTAAGTTCAAAAAATTCCAAATCCATATCTACATCTTTTGCAATATCCAAGATATAATTTTCTAAATAGAAATCATCGTCCTTTATCTTTGTATTAAAAAATTCTGCCTTTTCATTTAACCAAATATCTGGAAAAGGATGTGAATTTACAAAATTATTTACATTTAATAAAAGTTGCAAAAGTCCTTCATCCGTATTTTTCTTAACATACCAATCAACTAATCTTAAAAAATTTTCATCATTATTTTCATAAAGCTCTTCAAATAGTTCTTGCATAACTTCTTTTGCTAAAACTTCATTTTCACTAGGATCTATTACTTTTATATTGTTATCCAAATTTACCAAATGAGCATAAGATTTCAAAACATCCTTACAAAAAGAGTCAATAGTTGTGATGTCAGCACCACTAAGGAGCATTAATTGTTTTTGAAGATATTCATTTTCTGGATTTTCTTCAAGTTTCTTTTCAATAGCCTTACTTACTCTTTCTCTCATTTCAGATGCAGCCAATTTTGTAAAAGTTACAACAAGTAATTTATTTATATCTATAGGATTTTTTTCATCTAAAACAAGCTCAATAATTCTTTCAATAAGTACAGCCGTTTTTCCAGAACCTGCTGCAGCGGATACAAGTAAATTAGTATTCCTACTATCTATTACTTGTTTTTGCTCTTTAGTCCACTTTACTTCACTCACTATTTCTCACCTCTTTTCTCTTTATTTTTTAATTCCATTTTTTCAAATACTTCATTCGGTTTGTCTTTTGTTACTAAATTCTTAATATTATTATATTTATTATGCTTAATATCAAATCTACAAATGGATTTATATTTGCAATAATCACAAGGCTTTTTATCCTTATACCTGAAAGGTTTTATATCAATATTTCCATCATAGATCTCTTCACAAATATCCTTAGTCTTATTTAAAACAAATTCATTTACTATTTCAAATTCATCAGTTGTCAATCCTAAAGTACCTGCTCCAATTTCTTGACCTTTTGATTTCAGTTTGATAGGAAGTATTTCAGAAGTTAATCTATTTTCTTCTAAAGTTTTATCTAGATTCTTTAAAAGTTCCATATCCTTGATAACAAAACCGGTAAGCTTATTTCTCTTAAGTTTTTCACTATAAAAGCTATCATCACTCATATCAAGCATTTTTGAATAAGTTTCAAAACCAACCAAATTTGTAGTAAAATCACTATAAAATAATCCTGCTGGTTTATATCTATCTTTATTTGAAGATAAAATTGCATTCATATATACAAAAAGTTGAAGTTGAAGCCCAGCATAAACTTGATTCAAGTCAATATCTCTTTTTGAAGACTTGTAATCAATAATTCTCAAAAAGTCTGAATTTTCACCCTTAAAAACGTCAATCCTATCAATCTTCCCAACTAATTTAATATCCTTTCCATTTTTTAAAGTATATGAGATTGGCTTGATAGACTCATCTCCAAATTCCGTTTCAAAACCTGTTGGAATAAAATTACCACGTCTTACTTGTTCAGCCATAATTTCTATGCTTTCAACAATATTTTTTTGTGTAATACTTGAAAAATATTTATATTTTGGAGAGCTTTCAAGAATAAAATTAGACTTTTCAGCCATTTTTGCTGTTAATTTTTCGACTTCCCTTTGGATAAATTCTCTATCAATTGTATTCCAATCAATGTTATTTTCGTAAACACCTTTAAAAAAGTCGTCAAAAATCTTATGACAATAAGTTCCATAATCAGCAGGAGAAAAGTCATATACTTCTCTTTCCTTTACTCTAAGTCCATAATTTATAAAATATGAAAAAGGACAACGCACAAAGTTTTCTAATTTTGAAATACTTACATTTCCACTTTCATAAAGGAATGATGTATAATCTTTGATATTTTCTGTTTCTTTTTTGTAGTTTAGTTTATCCTTTAAAATTTCAATCTTATACTTATAATCTTTATCTTCTATCAAGAAATCAATTATTTCTCTAAAATTGAATTTGTCATTTTCACTCAATTTATTTGAATTTAAAGCATCTATATTGGATACTAAAATTTGGTATAACCTCTCTTTAGAGAAAGTTTCAAAAATATCCATAATAGTAAAATTTTTAAAGAAATCTATGCTTTCAATTTCTAAATTTTTAAAAAGAAATAACATCTTTTTCACAAATCTCGAAACTAAAAGACTCTTTCCTTCCAAATCAGAAATAGGATAAGTTATATACAACTTTTCTTTGGCAATACTAAAAGTCTTATAACTTAAAAATTGCTCATCAGTAGTTTTAATTAAATTATTATTTGAAAAATTTAATCCTAAAGTTTTTAAATTTTCTTTTTCATTTTCACTAATTAAATCATTATCAACAATGTTTTTTGGAAAATTTCCATCGTTAACACCCAATACAAAAGCTACTTTTGTAGAAGGTTTTTTCATTCTATCAACTGTTGTAATAAAGATTTCATCTTTTGAAGGTGGTACAATTCCAAGTTCAATATTTTCAATTTCAGTTTTAATTAAATTTAAAAATTTAGAGTAGGAAATTTTATCATCTCCCATAAATTCAACTAACTCATCTAATATCCCAATGAAACTTCCCCACACTTGAGAATACTCTTTTGCCTTATACAAATTCCCTTCATTTTGAAAATCCATTACAAATTCATTTATTCTATCAAAAAGACCAATTTCTAAAGTAAACTCATATAAATATTTACAAATATCTTTTACTGTATTTCTACCTTTTAACTTTTCATGTAAATTTTTAATCGGAGCTACCACTAAATTTTTAATCTCATTTATCTTTTCAAGTTTTTCATCGTCACTTTCTTCTTCAACACTATGGACGATTGACTTGCTCCACAATTCATCAAACCAACGATTACCTTTTATATCATTAGCAATTACATAGTTTTCTAGAAGAAAAATATCTTCATTTGAAATTCCAGTTAGACCACTTTTTAAATATCTAAAAACAGAATCATAGGAATATTTTTTATCTTTCATATCTAAAATAGATAGTATTAGAATAATAATTGGATTTTCCATAATTGAAATTTTTTCATCTAAGAAATAATCAATTTTATAATCATCAAAAACTCTTTCAATTATATAAGAATATTCTTCTAAACTTCTCATACAAAGAGTTATATCATTGTATCTATATTTTTTTGTCTTAACTAATTTTGAAATTTCTTCTGCAATAAAAGAAACTTCATCATAAATATTTTTAAACTTTATAATTCTAATATTTTCAGAATCTTTATAATATGGTTTTGCAGAAAAATCTCCTACACTTTTTTCTAAGAAGTATAAATCATCAGAATTATAATAGCTTTCATTTGAAAGTGAAACATTGCTAAGTAATGGAATATTATGCTTCTCACATATATTTTTAATATTCAAAATTGTAGAATTACTTCTAGCGAACATATTCATTTTTGAATGTAAATTTTTAAAATCAGTTAAAAGAGAAAAATAAATATTTTTTGAAAAATAGATTAACTTTTCAATTACCAAGTATTGAGCAGGAGTAAAGTCCATATATTCATCAACGAAAATAGTTGCTCCTTTGATACTTTCAAAATCATCAAGTTTTTGGGCAAAAATATTCAAAGTATCTTCTGTATCAGAGTATTTTTTATCAATCAAATTTTCATAAGACTTATAAATATTATATAAATCTTGCATTTTAAATTTTAAAGACTCGTTTTTAACATTTTCTGTAAGTAAAAAAACATCCGTAACTGAAAAATCATTTTGCTTAAACTCTATTATCATATCCATAATATTGTTTACAAAACCCATTTTAAAATCATCAGATTTAAAAGTAATCAAATCTTTTGAAACCAAGTCCATTGCTTTAAAAGTTAAAAGACTTCTAGCACTTGTCGTAAGTCTTCTCTCCTTAAGTCCACCGACATTGGTAAATACAATTTTACTTAAAGTTGAAAAACTAACAACTCTAATTCTAAAATTAGGATCAATATTTTTTTCATCTTCAAGCTTTTCACTTAATCTTTTTTCCATTTCATATGTAAATTTTTCCGGAACTAAAATATAAATAGGCTTTTTATCTTCTCTTTTAGCCTCTTCAAAACAAAGCTCTAAAATCTTATCAGTCCTATCCGCTCCAAATCTTCCTGTTATAAATCCAACTGCCACAATAATTACCTCTTTCAATCTGATATGATTATTTTATCATATTTCGAAACAACAAAAAAGAGTTACCACTTAAGTAACTCTTTGTAAACTATTCTTTTCTATAAACTGAAAATATTTTTGATTTTGTTCCGCTAGCATTTTCAATTTGCAAATCATATCTAGTATATACTTTCCCATTTGTATCCTTAACTTTTTTATGAGAAACAACTACCAATTTTTTATCTTTTACATCTTTATTAGCATTATCTACATATTCTTTAATAGTCTTTTCTTTTTCTAATATTACAGATTCTGTTTTTAAAATTTCTTCATCTACTTCAACTTTAAAATGATTATAAGCAAGTAGTAATCCAAAAAATAAAAGTAAAATTAAAAATAACTTAAAAGGTTTATTTTTCATATTATTTCTCCTTATATTTCTTCAAATATTGAAATGATAATTTTACTTCCATCATTTTTAATATGTTCTAAATCATGTTTTATATAGAACTTTCCATTTTCATATATATTTCCCGACTTTACAATTTTTATAGTTCCATTTAATTTAAGATTTTCACTAACGAATAAAATAATGTTATTTTTATATTTTGAATCTTTTTTTATAGTATTTCTATCATTTATACCAAAATTTAATTTTTCATCACTTTTTGTCACAAGAATACTACCATTTCTAACAGTAACAACATATCCTTCTAATGTCTTGCTACCTTTAACTAATTTATTAAATTCATATATTGTTAATCCATCATTCTCAATTTTTGTTTCTTTGTATTCGTTAACATTAAACTTTTCATCTACTTCCAATATATATTGATAAATATCTTTTTTTACAAAATTTTTAACTTTTCCTCTAGTATTATATACTTTTGTATTTAAGCTTTTTCTATTTGGAGATATATTCAAAAATTGATACTTATCTCCATAAATTTTATATAATTTAACCTCATTATCTGGATACATATAACTATTCGCAATATCCAAAGCATCTTGTATACAATAATTATTACAAATAGCATCATTAAATCGTTTTAACCACATATTATGACTTAAAACTTTAGTTGTCATTCTCCATCCAATTGAAGTCTTAGCTCCTAGATAATATGCTCTATAAGTTATATTATTATCAACATTATCTGCAGTGCTACATCCCGCAAAAATTATCAATTTAACATTTTGCATGTCACTCGCTTTCAGTGTTGCATATCTTTCTCCAAACTCACTAGTGAAATCTCTTTTAAAATGTATTCCTGACATATACTTATAATGATTATCATATTTTCCTTTGTAATCAAACGACATTGATATTGGAGAACCATGTCCAGAATATATTTGAATTGGACTTGCCATCCTTGGAATGCCATTGGAATTTTTACCAGTAATAACGTTATAAGTTGGTTCTAATGAGTAGTCAGAAATATATCCAAACAAAGAATATTTTTCTCTAGCATAAAGTATCTCACTTGTTGTGTCTATGTTCTTTTCATCTTCACTATAATATCCGTAGTTAGCTCCAACAAACCAAGCATTAATATTTAAAACATTTTCACCTTTTTCATTAAAATACCTCATTCTACCATCTATTTTATAAAAACCTGTAACCATAACACCTGATTCTTTCAAATAATATAATTTACTTCCCCAGTGTAACCATCCTATCACCATAGCTCCAGAATCATCAAGATAATACCAATTTCCGTCAGGATTAATCCACCCTGTTTCCATCCAACCAGAAGAATTAAAATGATACCATTTACCTCCTATTATTTCCCATCCTACTGCATAACCTCCATAAGAATATGCAAACCACCATCTGCCATCATTACTTTTTTTCCAAGTTCCACTTGCATCGGCGGAAACGATTTCTTTTCTTAAAACAAATTTATTATCTATCCTACTATTAGATAAAATAATTGTAAACACTAATACACAACCAACAAACAATTTTCTCAATTTCATTTTAATCCTCCCATTGTAAAAATATTATATATATCATAAACATATATACATATATATTATATATCATAAAAAAATCAAAGTCAAATTACAGACTTTGATTTTTTAACTTATTAATCCAGTTCAAATTTTCCTGTATATAATTGATAGTATCTTCCTTGTTTTTCAATCAATTCATCATGAGTTCCCATTTCTAAAATTTCTCCATTATCCAGAACGATTATTCTATCAGAGTTTGAAATTGTAGAAAGTCTATGAGCAATTATAAAAACAGTTCTACCTTCCATTAAAACATACATAGCTTTTTGAACAACATTTTCTGTTTTTGTATCTATTGAAGAAGTAGCTTCATCAAGAATAAGAACAGGTTTGTTTTCAAGTAATGCTCTTGAAATTCCAAGTAGCTGTCTTTGACCTTGAGATAAATTTTCTCCACCACTTCTTAATACAGTATCATATTGTTCAGGAAGTTTTTCAATAAATTCATGAGCTCCAGTTTTTTTACAAGCTTCGATACATTCTTCTCTTGTAGCATCTAAATGCCCATATCTTAAATTTTCTAAAACTGTTCCAGTAAATAGATTTGTTTCTTGTAAAACAACACCTACATTTTTTCTAAGGTCAGCTTTTTTTATTGAATTTACATTTATTCCGTCAAATAAAATCTCTCCACTATTTACATCATAAAATCTATTTATAAGATTTGCAATTGTAGTTTTTCCACTTCCGGTTGCTCCTACAAGTGCAATTTTTTCTCCTTGTTTTGCAGTAATACTGATGTTTTTTAAAACTGTTTTTTCTTTATTATATCCAAAAACAATATTTTTTATATCAATATTTCCTAGAACTTCTGTTTTTTCTCCGTTTTCTTTTACAAATTCATATTTATCAGTTTCATTTGATATTTCGACTTTGCCTTCATCTACTTCAGGTTCTTGGTCAATTAGATCAAAAATTCTTTCAACACCCGCTAAACCCATAATAATTGAATTTAGTTGCATTGAAACTTGGTTGATATTTCCTGAAAACTGCTTTGTCATATTTAAAAATGGAACTACTATACTTATGCTTATTGCCATACCTGAAAGACTTAAATTATATACATTAAAGTATATTAAAAGTCCTCCAACAATTGCAACAACAACATAGAGAATATTTCCTATGTTATTTAAAATAGGTCCAAGTATATTAGCATATGAGTTAGCTTTTTGAGAATCGTCAAATAACTTATCATTTACTTCATTAAATTTTTTCATTGACTCATCTTCATAATTAAAAACTTTTACAACTTTTTGCCCATAAATCATTTCTTCTAAATAACCTTCAGTTTTTCCCAATGATTTTTGTTGCTCAATAAAGTATTTTCTTGAATGTTTACCAACATATTTTGTTACAAAATACATGGCAGCAACACCTAGTAAAACTGTTAGAGTCATCCATAAACTAAAATATAACATTATACTAAAAACTGTAACAACAACCACTAATGATGATAAAACATTTGGTAAACTTTGTGAAATCATCTGTCTTAAAGCATCAACATCATTTGTATAATAACTCATTATATCTCCATGTCCTTCAGTATCAAAATACTTCAAAGGAAGAGTCTGCATTTTTACAAACATCTTTTTTCTCATGTGATAAAGAGTTCCTTGTGTAATAGTAGCCATTGCAAGATTATATACAGCTGTTAATATCAATGAAAATATATCTACTCCAATTAATATCAAGATTAAAGTAATCATTTGTTTTGAAAAAACAGACCATGAAACTGAAGGATCTCTAGCTTCAAGTAAACTAACAATTTTTTGTACAAACAAACTTGGAATTGAACTAATACCAGCTGTAACAACTATTCCTACTAAAACCAAAGGAAACAGTAAAGGATAAGCTGTAAAAACTTCTTTTATTACTCTGAATAAAGTTGATTTTTTACTATTTTTCATCTACAACTCCTCCTTGTGTTAAATATAAATCACGATATAATCCCTCTTGTCTTACTAGGGTTTCATGATTTCCATTAGCAACTACTTCGCCCTTATCAATTACTAGAATTATATCAGCATTTCGTACGGATAATATTCTTTGAGCAATTATAATTTTTGTAGTTTCAGGCATATAAGATTGTAAGCCTCTTCTAATCAATTCATCTGTTTTTGTATCAACAGCAGATGTGGAGTCATCAAAAATTAGAATTTTTGGTTTCTTTAGTAGTGCTCTCGCAATACAAAGTCTTTGTTTTTGACCACCTGATAAATTTGCTCCACCTTGCTCGATATACTCATCATAACCATTAGGCATTTTGTTTATAATTTCAGTTGCTTGAGCAATATTACAAACTAAATCAAGTTCTTCATCAGTTGCATTTTTGTTTCCCCATTTTAAATTTTCTCTAATTGTTCCAGAGAACAAAGTATTTTTTTGGAGAACCATACCTACTTCTTCTCTTAACAATTCAATATCTATATTTTCTATTTTTGTATTATCAATTAAAATTTCTCCAGAATTAATATCGTAAAGTCTTGGAATAAGTTGTACCAATGTACTCTTCCCTGAACCTGTAACTCCTATTATACCAACAGTACTGCCTGAAGGAATTTTAAATGAAACATCATTTATTACATTTTCAATAGCATCTTCTGAATATTTAAACACTACATTTTTAAATTCAATTTCTCCACTATTTAATTTTTTGTGAAGTGACTTTTCATCTGTTATTGTTGATTCTGTATTTAAAACTTCAGAAATTCTCTTAGAAGATTCCATCGCCATTGTTATCATAACTAGAACCATTGAGAACATCATTAAGCTACTCAAAATCATAAAACTATAAGTCATAAGAGCAGATATTTGTCCAACATTAAAACTTGGATTAACCCCTGCTACTATAACATAGGAACCTAGAAATAAAATCAAAATAGTATCTACATACAAACAAAATTGCATTAAAGGTGCATTCAAAGATATTATTTTTTCTGCAATTGTAAAATCATTTTTTACTTCAGTTGCAACTTTATCAAATTTATCAATTTCAAAATCCTCACGAACTAGTGATTTTACAAGTCTTATAGCCTTTATATTTTCTTGAATAGTATTATTCATATCATCATATTTATAAAATATTTTTTTGAAAATTTTCATCGCTTTTATAATAATAAATGCTAGTCCAATTAAAAGTATTGGAACAACTATTACAAAAATAAACGCAAGTTTTCCGCCCATAATAAATGACATAACAAATGAGAAAACAAACATAAAAGGACTTCTAATAGCCAGTCTAATTATCATCATAAATGCATTTTGAACATTTGTAACATCTGTTGTAAGTCTTGTAAGTAATGATGAATTAGAAAAAGAATCTATATTTTCAAATGAAAATCCTTGAACTTTTTCAAAAATATCCTTTCTTAAATTTCTAGCAAAACCAGAAGACGCAACAGCACTTTTTTTACCTGCCAAGATTCCAAAAGCTAAAGAAAGCATAGCCATTACAACTAAAACTAATCCTTGATTAAATAATTCACCAATTGAAACATTTGACCTAATACCGTTTACAAGATTTGCAAGAATAAAAGGAATTATACATTCCATAATAACTTCTAAGACAATATAAACAACAGACATTATTGAGTCTCTTTTATATTCTCTTATACTCTTACTTAATGTTTTTATCATAAACTTCCTCCATCAACATGTGCTTAAATATAAAAAAACTTAAATATAAAATATTTAAGTTTTTAACATTCTAACTTTAGAATATAATAATATTTAACATTTATAATATACCCCACTAAAGCGAATTAATCACTTTTTTAAAAAATTTTTTTAAAAATTCTAAAACTTCTCCTAAATCTTCAAAGATAAAATCTGCCTTTGATTGATCTTGACCAAAATAGTGGTCTTTTAGTGCTATTACTTTTATATTTGCATTTTTTCCTGCTTCTATTCCCATTGAGGAGTCTTCTATTACAAAAGCATCTTCACTTGAAACTTTTAAAACTTCACAAGCTTTTAAATAAACATCCGGATTGGGTTTGCTTTTTTTTACTTCATCTGAACTAACAATAAAGTCAAAATATTCTAAAATTTCACAAGATTTTAGTGCTTTTTCAATTGTCTTTTTAGGACTAGATGAACAAACTGCCGTTTTAATTTTGTGTTCTTTTAAAAATTTTAGTATTTCTTTAACAAATGGTTTTAAAATTGATTTATAATCTATTGGATTTTCTGAAAAATATTTTTTATTTTCTGCGTCTATCTCTGAAATTGAATATTTTCCATTTAACATTTCAAAAAGCAGATTATATGTTCCTTCCATATTTGTACCTATTAATCTATAAGTATCTTCTAGTTTACCATTAAATCCTTTTTTTGAAATCCAATCAAATGTTCCTTTCATATAAAACATTTCTGAATCTATTAAAACTCCATCCATATCAAATAATATTGCTTTCATACTAATTTCCCCTATTTTTTAAACAATCATAATTTTTAGCCATATATCTTATTAATTTTAAATAATTATCTTTGTATTTTTTATTTCTCTTATTTTTAATTATATTCTTTATAATCTGCGTTATATTTTGAAAAGCTAAAATTATTATCATAAATAAAAATACAATAATTCCCACAATTACATATGTCTTTAAGTCTTCTGATTTTGTAATATTATTTTTTCCTATAAATATAGTAATTTTAGATGCAATAGTACTTAAAATTAACCTTATACCAGCAAAAAAAGCTGAAATAAAAGATGAAATTAAAATTGTTGAAATTAAACCTGTTCTTATTACAAAAGCTATTACTATTTTTGCACCTCTACTAAGAGCTTTTTGTAAAAATTCAAATGAATTTATATTAACATTTATGTTTTTTTCAAGTAAGAAATTTTCCCTAACTAAATCTTCTTCTGTTGGAAATTTACTAAAAATAAAATCTTCTAAGTATTTTAATTTCTCATGGTTTGTTCTAATATACTCTTTTACATCAATATTCAAAAATTCTTTAAGTTGTAAACTATAACCGTAATATTCATCATCAAACCAATTATCTATATCATTACTTTTTGGTAATTCTTCCACTTTATTTTTAAATAATTCTTTATTTATACTATATAGTACAAAGAATAATTCTAAACTTAAAAATATAACATATGAATAATTAACCAATGTTAAAAAGTAATTATAAAATATAAAATCATATTTAAAAATAGAAATGTATAAAATCAAAATTAAGTTAAAGAAGGCTAATATTTTAACTAACAAATTTAGAGGATACAGAAACTTAAGCTCATATTTTGTAAATTTATTCAAAAGAAAATAAATAGTATTCATAAAATTAAATATAATTATGAATCCCAATAAAATTTGTGAAAAATTAAAAATATAAGAAAGTTGGAATTCTAATACATAAAATGAACTTATAAAATATAACAAGTAAATACAACACCATAAACTATTAAATACAGTATTTATTTTTTTCAATAGTTTTTCGTATTTACAATTAATATTTTCTAATATATTACTTAATAAATTCATTTAATCACCTACTTCCTTTACATTACAATTTACAAAAAAACTATCCATTATATCAAATCCTTTTTTTGTAAAATATATTCGATCATCTTTAATTTCAATTACATTATTTTCAAGACCTATTTTAACAGCATCTTTATTTTCATTAAGAAAGTCTGCTTCAAAAAGTTTATTGTAATCAGAAATCAAAAATCCTTCCTTTAATCTCATATTCATTATAATATATTCAAATTTTTTAGTATTAATATCAATTTTTTCACAAAAGTCTATTGGAATATTACCTTTTTCAAGTTCTTTTATATATTTTGAAATATTAACTGTATTTGAAAATCTTTCATCATTAAAATAAGAATGTGATGAAATACCAAATCCTAAATATTCTTGACAATTCCAATATTTTTTATTATGAATTGACTCTTTTCCATTTTTAGCAAAGTTGGAAACTTCATATTGTTTTAGTCCAATATTTTCTAATTTTTCAACTAAAATATGATACATTTTTCTCTCAATATCTTCGTCTAAAAAGTTTAGTTTTCCTACATTTTGTAATGCTTTAAATTTTGTTTTTTCTTCAATAATTAAAGCATAATAAGAGATATGTTCTGGATTAATACTTTTAACAATTTCTAAATCATATAAAATATCATCAATACTCTGATTTTGATAGCCAAAAATTAAATCTATATTCAAATCAAATCCAAATTTTTTTACTAAATTTATGCTATCAATTGCTTCTTTTGAGTTATGATTTCTTCCTAGCTCTTTTAATATTTTATCATTAAAGCTTTGTATTCCAACTGAAAGTCTATTAATCTTTGACTTTTTATAAAATTCTAATTTTTTATCATCAAATGTTTTTGGATTTGTTTCAATTGTAATCTCGATATTTTCCAAAACAGTAAATTGTTCTCTTACTTTTTCTAAAATTTCAAAAATATATTCACCGTCTATAAAACTCGGAGTTCCTCCTCCAATAAAAATCGAATCTATTAGAAATTCTTTATTACCTTTTAACTCAATCTCTTTTTTTATAGCTTCTACATATTCTTTTATTTTTGAATTAGCACCCTGAAAAGCAGTAAAATCACAATAATTGCAAATTTTATCACAAAAAGGGATGTGAATATATATTCCTAGTTTTCTCATTTTTCTCCTATTAGGCAAAAAGCCTATTATTTAATAGGCTTTTTTCTATTTTTCATCATATTTTAATACTGCTAAGAAGGCTTGTTGAGGTACTTCTACGCTACCAATTTGTTGCATCTTCTTCTTACCTTCTTTTTGTTTTTCAAGTAATTTTCTCTTTCTTGAGATATCTCCACCATAACATTTTGCAAGTACGTCTTTTCTCAAAGCTCTAACTGTTTCTCTAGCAATAACTTTTGATCCAATTGACGCTTGAATAGGTACTGCAAATTGATGTCTTGGAATTTCATCTTTTAGTCTTTCAACAATATTTCTTGCCCTATCATAAGACTTTTCACGATGGACAATTATTGAGAATGCATCAACTAAATCACCATTAATTAAAATATCTAGTTTTGCTAAATCAGAACGTTGATATCCTTTTAATTCATAATCAAGAGAAGCATATCCCTTTGTTTTTGATTTTAATGCATCAAAAAAGTCATAAATAACTTCATTTAATGGCAAAATATATCTTAAACTAACTCTATGTTGGTCCAGATATTCCATATTTTCAAAAATACCTCTTTTATTTTGACATAAATCCATTATTGTTCCAACATAATCTTTTGGAGTCATAATATTTGCCTCAACAATAGGTTCTTCCATATATTCTATTTCTGTTTCTTTTGGTAAATTACTTGGATTTTGAATTTCAAGAATTTCTCCTGTTTTCTTTGCAACTTTATAAATTACAGATGGAGCAGTAGTTATTATATTTAAGTCAAATTCTCTATCAAGTCTTTCTTGGATAATTTCCATATGCAATAATCCTAAGAATCCACATCTAAATCCAAAGCCTAAAGCAACAGAGCTTTCAGGTTCAAAAGATAATGAAGCGTCATTTACTTGAAGTTTTTCTAATGCTTCTCTAACACTGTTAAAATCTTCACCTTCAGCTGGATAAATTCCACAATAAACCATTGGAACAACTTTTTTATATCCTGGTAATGCTGAGTCAGTCATATTTTCGTAATCAGTAATTGTATCCCCAACTCTTGCATCTTTTACATTTTTAATACTAGCTACAACATAGCCTACATCTCCAGCTTTTAATTCTCCAGTTTGAACATTTCCAGATGCTGTATATCCTACTTCTGTTACTTCAAATTTACCCTTAGTTGCCATCATATAGATTGTCATGCCTTCTTTTAATGTTCCTTCTACTACACGAACATAAGACACAACACCTTTATATGAATCATAATATGAATCAAAAATTAGAGCTTTAAGTGGAGCATTTTCATCTCCAGTAGGTGCCGGAACATTATTTACAATATCTTCTAAAACATCTTCAATATTAAGTCCCTCTTTTGCAGAAACTAATGGTATTCCATCTGTATCAAATCCTGTTATATCTTCTATTTCTTCCTTTACTTCATCAATTCTAGCTGATGGTAAATCTATTTTATTTATAACCGGTAAAATTTCTAAATCTTGTTCTAAAGCTAAATATACATTTCCTAAAGTTTGTGCCTCAACACCTTGAGTAGCATCTACTACTAGAATTGCCCCTTCACAAGCTGCTAAACTTCTGGAAACTTCATAAGTAAAGTCAACATGTCCTGGTGTGTCTATAAGATTTAAAACATAAGTTTCTCCATTTTTAGCTTTATAGAAAAGTTTAACAGCTTTTAGTTTTATAGTAATTCCTCTTTCTCTTTCAAGATCCATACTATCTAAAACCTGTTCTTCCATTTCTCTTTTGCTCATCATTCCTGTTTTTTCTATTAATCTATCCGCAAGTGTAGATTTTCCATGATCTATATGTGCAATTATGGAAAAGTTTCTAATATTTTTTTGATCTATCTTCATAAATTACTTTAGCCCTCCTAAATTATTAAAAGGATAATATCTAAATATAATTTTACCAACAATATCAGATCTTGAAATAACACCTAAATCTCTACTATCTCTACTATTTGATCTATTATCCCCCAAAACGAAAACATATCCTTTTGGAACTTCCCATTTTGTAGTTTCACTATGTGGTGTAGTAACTTCTGTACTAACATAATCTTCTTCCAATTTTTTTCCGTTTAAATAAACTCTATCATTTATTAGTTCAACTGTATCACCTTCAACAGCTATAACTCTTTTTAGATAATATTTTTTAGATTCTGGAACATAAAAATCAATAACATCTCCACGAGTAATATTTTTTTTCATAAAAAACAATTTATTAACCATAAGTCTATCCCCATGATTTACTGTTGGATTCATACTTCTTCCATCTACTATTGTACTTGTTACACCAAATGTTTTTATTCCAAAACTAATTAAAAGTGCAAGAATAATAATTTTTGCATAGTCAAAAAAAGTTTTTACAAAACTATTATCTTTTTTATCTTTTAACTCTTTTTTTTCTTCATAAAATCTATCTTCTATCATAACTTCCTCCAAAATAAGTTATATTTTTAATGTTTATCTACTAAATATTTACAATACAAAACATATCCAAATCCACCAAAAAATATAACTAGAAATGGACTAATTTTAAAATAGCTAACTAATATTAAAACAACTAACCCAATTACATAATGAAATGCTTTTAGTTGTGTCTTCTTACCAAGAATTACTACTGCTGAAGCTAAAACTGCAACTAAAGCAGGTTTAACAGCAATAAAGAATTTATTAACATAGTAATTTGTACTCATATCTTTAAAAAATATTGCAATTAAAAGTATTGATAAAAAAGCTGGTAAAATAGAACATATTAAGCAAACTATTGCTCCTTTTATACCTTTTATTTTATATCCAACAATAATACTAATATTGCAACCTAAAACTCCCGGTACACTTTGTGCTATACCAAGTGCATCTAGAAATTCTTCTTGAGTCATATATTGTTTTTTTTCTACAATTTCTTTATTTATAACCGGTATCATCGCTGCTCCCCCACCTACAGTTAGAGTGCTTATCCATAAAAATGTCTTAAATAATTGAAATAACATTGTTGCCTCCTAAATAATCCACATTCCAATAAATCCAGTTACAAAAATAGCAATTATTGGATGTAAATTTTTAAAAGTTGTTAAATAAAAAATAATTCCAAATACAATAAATGAATAAATTGAATAAAAGTCCGAATCTATTACTGAAATACAACTTGATGCAATTAAGCCAAGTACAACAGGTCTAATTCCAACAAAGAAATTTTTTATATGTTTATTATCACTAAACTTTTTCATAAATATTACAATCAAAGTTATTAAAATAAAACTTGGTAGAATTACTGCTAATGTAGCAATAATAGATCCTATAACACCATTACCAACAGTATAACCAACAAATGTAGCAAGATTTATAGCTATTGGTCCAGGTGTTACTTGTGAAATTGTTACAAAATTTATAAAGTCAGACATTTTTATCCAACCATATTTATCTACAACAAGAGATATAATCAACGGAATCATAGCATATCCGCCACCAAAATTATATGCTCCTATAAATAGGAAAACCAAAAATAAGCTAATTAAAATCATTTTATCTCCTCTTAGCTATTATAATTCTATCAAAACCTGCAAAATCTTTCTCTTGAATCAAAATTTCAAATCCATTATCAATCAATAAATTAGAAATATCTTCCATTTGATTGTATCCAATTTCAAAAGCCAATATACCTTTATCAGATAAATAGTTTAAAGAATTAGTTATTATTTCTCTATAAAAAAATAATCCATCTTTTCCTCCATATAAAGCATTTTGAGGTTCAAATGATAGCTCTTTTTCTAATGTTTTCATATCAACTTCATCTATATAAGGTGGATTTGAAACAATTATATCAAAATTATTATCATTAACATTTGAAAAAATATCACTTCTAAAAAATTCAACATTTTTTAATCCTAATTTATCTTTATTTTTTTTTGATAAAATTAGTGCATCTTCACTTATGTCTATTCCATAAATATAAGAATTTACAAGATTATCAGCTAAAGCAAGACTAATAGCTCCACTTCCACAACCAATATCTAAAATTTTATCCTTTTTACAATCTATTTTTAAAATTTCATCAACTAAAATTTCTGTTTCAAATCTAGGAATCAAAGCTGATTCGTCTACATATAATTCTAATCCATAGAATTCCCATTTCCCAAAAATATACTGTAACGGATAATTTTGCTTTCTCTTTTCGATTATTTCTAAAAACTTATCATATATTTCATCAATACAAAAATTTAAATCAGCTTTTAATTCAACCAATTTTCTTTCAGTTAAAAATTCTAAAATTAGCCAATTCTCATTTGTATCTCCATGTTTTTTAATTAAATCTTTTATATTCATATAAAACTCCTAATCTAAGAGATTTTTGAATATAAATCATAGACAAAATTATAAAAATCATCTGAAACTGTTACATAAAAAGTATACTCATTATATTTTAAAGTAGCTGTTTTATCTTCAGCAGATAATGATATTGTAAAAATATTATTATTGCTCTCAAAATTTATTGTTATGTCTATTGTTCCCATAGTAAGATTCGAATTAGATACAAATTTTGTAAAATCTACTTTTGCAATAACATCTTCCATTAATTTTTTATCTTCAATTATATATTTCTTATCGTTATCAGCTTTTGTAATAACTATTTTATTTAACTCTTGAGAAGATAAGTACTTCTTTTCGATTTTTAAGACATCATTATTATTTGCATCAGTAACAATATAATATTTTTCTCTTTCTTTTCTTAATCTTGCTCTTTCTACACTAGATTGATAAAAAATTGTTCCTAATCCTAAAAATTCGATGACTAATACTATAATAACTATAGGTCTAATATTTTTTTTCATAAAGCTCTCCCTAATATAATGATAACAACAAATTATAATCTTATTAATCCATTATTATTTTATCATAATTTGAAAAAAAAATAAATTAAAAATAAGCAATAATAAGCTAAATATTCATATTTTTTAGAATAATATAAAAAAAGAGGTGAATTTTCATTCACCTCTAAAATTCTTTTTGTAAATATTCCAAAAATGCTTTTTTATCTTTGAAGTCTTTATATACAGCAGCAAAACGAACATAAGAAACTTCATCAAGTGATTTTAAATATTTTAAAACCAATTCTCCAATCTGAGTAGATTTAATTTCATTTTTATAATTTTGTCTAATATCCATCTCAATACTATCTATAACAGATTCTATCTCTTTGTCTTCAATATTTCTTTTTTCACAGCATTTTTTTATACCAGCAAAAACTTTATTTCTTGAGAAGATTTGTCTTGAGCCGTCTTTCTTTAATACAAAAATTACAAACTCAGGCATTTTTTCATAAGTTGTAAATTTATAATTACATTTTTCACAAACTCTTCTTCTCTTTACATAAGTTTTATCATGAGAATTTCTAGAATCTAAAACTCTAGTAGTTTCTGCTCCACAGTTAGGACATTTCATTATCTTAAGAAACTTGGAATGTCTAAATCTAATCCGTCATCTTTTTTATCTAATACAGATTTTTTTTCAACGCCAGATGATCTTCTAATTCCACCTGATACAAGAGGATCAAATCCAGTTGCAATAACAGTAATCTTAATATCATCTCCTAATGATTCGTCAACACCTGTACCAAAGATTACATTAGCATCTCCATCAATAGCTTCTCTAATTAATTCAGCAGCTTCATGCGCTTCGAAAAGACCAACATTTGCAGCTGTAACATTAAGAAGAACAGCTCTAGCTCCATCAATAGAAGTTTCAAGTAAAGGACTATTAATAGCCATTTTTGCAGCTTCAATGGCTCTGTTTTCTCCACTTGCTCTACCGATACCCATATGAGCAACACCCTTATCTTCCATTACTGATTTAACATCTGCAAAGTCTAAATTAATTATACTTGGAACAGCTATTAAATCTGAAATACCTTGAATACCATTCATTAAAACTTCATCAGCCATAGCGAATGCTTCTAACATTGTAGTTCTCTTTTCAGCAATTTGAATTAATTTATCGTTTGGAATTGTAATTAAAGTATCAACTTTTTCTTTAAGAGCTTCAATACCTTGTTCAGCTTGGATTGCTCTTTTTCTTCCTTCAAAAGTAAATGGTTTAGTAACTACACCAACAGTTAAAATTCCCATTTCTTTTGCAATTCCTGCAACAACTGGAGCAGCACCTGTACCTGTTCCACCGCCCATACCAGCAGTAACAAATACCATATCTGTTCCTTCAAGAGATTTCATTATTTCTTCTTTACTTTCTTCTGCAGCTTTTTCTCCAACTGATGGATTAGCTCCAGCTCCAAGTCCTCTTGTTAATTTTTCTCCAATTTGGATTTTTGTTTCTATATCAATAGAATTTAAAATTTGTCTATCAGTATTTACTGCTACGAAATCAACACCTCTTAATCCAGATTGTTTCATTCTTGAGATAGCGTTATTTCCGCCTCCACCGATACCAAATACTTTAATCTTTGCTAAATCATTTCCATAAACTTCCATTTCAAATGCCATTATAATTTCCTCCTATGTTATTTATACTTAATTATTTAGATAACCATTGTTATTATACTAAATTTTCAAACAAAATTCTACTATTTTTTAACGATTATTGGATTATCTCCAACATTTAATATAATTTCTTTTGCATTAATTCCTTCTAATTGTATCTTTTTAATTAAAATTCCAATTATTTGAGTTTTCTTTGCATAATCTTTTAAATCTCCAAATGTAACTTTGAAAGAATTTTTGAATTCTAAAACAATTTCTGAATCATTTGTAAAATCTATACTAACAATATCAAAGTAATATTCCTTTGTTATTATATCAAGTAAGAATTTAACTTTATCCTCATCATTAGAGAAGTTTTCTCCTACTTTTAATCCAGTTCCAGAAATACCTTTCAACTGAATTCCAGAAGCTTTAGAATTATCAGTTGCAACTTCTTTAACTTTTCCGTAGTTATCTATTGTTGTCAATCCACTAGCAGTATTGATATATGCACTTACATAATTTTCTTTAACTTCTATTTCTAGAATATTAGGAAAATTCTTCTTAACATTTACGCTTTCAATATTTGAAAGTTCTTTTAAGTTTTTCTTAATTTTACTTGTTGAAACTAAAAATATATTATCTCCAATATTTACTCCACTTTTAGAAATTAAAATTTCTTTTTCGTTTGCTACATTTCCAACAACATTTATATAATCTATTTTAAATAAATCATGAGTTAAACCAAAATAAACTGATATTGCAAAACATGCTAATAAAAATACTAATAAGAATTTACAGAATAATCTAAACCCTCTTCTTTTTTTCTTTTTATTACCTTTCTTGTCTATATAATATTCATCTTCTTCATCTTCATCTTCTTCATCAAAAGAAAACTCATCTGTAGTATCCTTCAAATCTTCATAATAATCTGGTTTTTGATTTACATTTACAAAAGCTTGTGTCATTGTAGTATCAACTTCATCTAAGCTTCCAAAATCGTCATCATCTTCTTCAACTAATTCATTATTTTCGATTATTTCTTGATTTTTTTCAAATAAAGAATCATAATTTCCTTCATTACTTGATAATTCATTATTTGCAATACTATATTTGTTAAATATTGAATCTTCTTCATTATTATCTACAACAGGTATTTCAGAATTTTCAACTCCATCTTCAAACTTATCTTCAGGTTGAACCTTAATTTGTTGAGTTTCTTCTAAAATATTTTCTTCTTGTATATTATTAGATTGAAAATTATCATTTTGAACTTCTTCTGCTTGTTTATCTACTTGATTTTCAACATTTGGAACAATATCTTCTTCTGATTCTAAACTTCCAAAATCATCATCGTCATCTTCATCTAATACTTCTTCATATTCTTCTTTAGATTCAAATTCTTTGCTTTCACTAATATCCTTAAGAGTTTCTTCTTCCTTTTCATTTACTATTTCAACTTCATTTTCTTCTTTAGCATCAATTTCGTTAGGAATTTCTTGAAAAACTTCATCTTCTAAAATTTCTGCAGATGTTAATACCTCATCTTTTGTTTCTTCAGAAGAAGCATTTTCTTTCTCGTAATTTTTCTTATCAAAATCTACACTTTCAAAATCTTCAAAGAATGATTCGTCAATAGTATAACTCTTAGATTTCAAATTATCATATTCATAAAATTCATCATGCTCTGAACTAACTTCATCAGATCTCTTTTTTACAAATATTTTTGGCTTTTTTCCGTTATTACCAGACATCCTTATCTCCTCCCTTTAAATTTATCATAAAAAATTGAAACAAAATCGCTTACTGCATTTGGTGTTGCAAATTTCTTTGCGTTTTCTTTCATTTGTTCAAGTTTATTATTATCAAAAACTATTTTTTCTATATTTTCCCATAATAAATCTGAATTCAAATCTTTTTCAAGAATTAGCTCAGAAGCTCCTATATCTTTATAGGCTCTAGCATTATATTCTTGATGATTTTCAGTAGTATAAGCTTTCGGTATTAATATACTAGCCAATCCAATTTTTGAAATCTCAGCTAGTGTTATTGCTCCAGAACTTGTTATTACTAAGTCTGAAGCTCCGTATGCTTTATCCATTTCTATCATATAAGGTAAGATTCTTACATTCTTACCAATTTTAATTTCTCTTTTATTTACTTCTTCTATGAATTTATCATAATTTTTTTTACCAGTAACATGAATTAAAGATATTTTTTCATTACTATTAAATTTATCTAGAAGTCCTATTACAGCTTTATTTAATTCTTCACTACCATTGCTTCCTCCAAAAGAAAATATATTTTTGGTATTTTTATCAAGTCCAAAAAACTCTAATGAACTCTCTCTATCCAATACTTCAAATCTATTTCTTATCGGATTGCCTGTTACAACACATTTTTCGTTATTTTTAAAGAATTTAATAGATTCCTTAAATGTAACAGCCATAGCGTCAACATATTTTGATAATATTCTATTTGTAATTCCAGGGTAGCTATTTTGTTCGTGGAATATTGTATAAATTCCAAGTTTGTGTGCTTTATATAAAACTGGTCCTGTTACAAATCCTCCAGTACCAATAACTACATCTGGTTTGAATTCTTTTAATATTTTCTTTGCTTGAGACAGTCCTTTTAACAATACAAATGCAGACTTAAAAAGTTTCAAATTGATTTTTCTAGGAAGTCCCATTACTTCTATTGATTTATAGTCGATATTTAAGCTTGGAATCAATTCGCTTTCCATACTATTTTTCGAACCTATATATAAAATTTCTATACTTTCATCTCTTTTTTTTAATTCTTCAATTATTGCAACGGCAGGATATATATGTCCTCCTGTACCTCCACCTGTTATTACAACTTTCATATTATCTCCCTTTAGTATCATGTCTTACAATTCCCAAAATTATTCCAATCATTATTGAAGTCATAACCAAAGATGAGCCACCATAACTAATAAAAGGTAAAGTAACTCCTGTAGGAGGAATTGTTCCTGTAGCTGTTCCTATATTTACTAATGTTTGTAGTCCTATTGAGAAAGTTATCCCAAATATTACCATTTGTCCATATAAATTTTTAACATTTCTTGCAATCATTATTCCAAGGTAAGCTAAATAGATATATACCCCAATCAAAATTACTGACCCTACAAATCCAAATTCTTCTGCAATAGTCGCAAAAATGAAGTCATTGTGTGCTTCGGACAATGTAAATTTTTGTCTACCATTTCCAAGTCCAACTCCTAAAATTGAACCATTCGTTATTGCAAAAAGAGATTTTATTAATTGCCATGATTTAGAATCTCTGTATTTTAACGGATTAATAAATGCATGAATTCTACTCGCTCTACTATATCCAGAATTTAACTTATATATAACACCAGCGCTAGCAAGTACAATTCCCATTCCAGAGAATAATAATACTTTTTTATCCATCCCAGCAATTACATACATTGCAGTTAAAGTTCCTATAATTATTAATGTAGTTGAAAAATCCGGCTGAATCATAACTGAAATGGATGATAAAGCTACAATTACAAAATATTTTAGAAATATATTCCTAAAAGTAAAATTATTCTTATATCGATCAATAATATATGCCATCATCATAATTGAAGCGATTTTCATAAAGTCAGAAGGCATAAATGTAAACCCACCTAGTTTTATCCATCTTCTAGCATTATAAATATTCATTCCAAGTGGTGTAAGCACTAAAAATCCCATAAGAAATACAGCAATAAAAATTTTCGGACTTTGCTTTCTAAATTTTAAAATATTTATATGTGAAAATAAAAACATAGATAGAGCAGAAATAGCAACAAATATTACATGTTTTCTTGTTATTTCTATTTCATTTCCTTTTATTCTATAGCTATATGGCCAACTTGAACTAAATACCATTACTACTCCAAATAGAAGTAACAGCACTACAACTATAATTAGCCTTTTAGTATACTTGTCAATTTTATTCATTATAATCCATTTACCAACTTTTTAAATAAATTTCCTCTTTCTTCATAGCTTTTAAACATATCCCAACTAGCAGACGCTGGTGAAAGTAATACATTATCACCACTTTTTGCAAGTTCAATACATTTTTCTACTACTTCTTTATAATCATTAACTAATATATTATTGTCAAATCCATTTTTCTTTGCAGTTTCATAAAACTTTTGTTTTGTATCTCCAACTAGAACTAGAGCTTTTACTTTACCATTAAAACTTTCAAATAAAGGGTTAAAGTCAACATTTTTATCATACCCACCCAATATCAAAATTATTGGTTTTTCTAATGCTTCTACAGCTTTTATAGTTGAATCTACATTTGTTCCTTTTGAATCATTATAAAACTTAATTCCATTAAATTCTCTAACGAATTCAATTCTATGTTCAACGCCACCAAAATTTTTACATGCAAAAATAATAGTATCTAGATTTATACCATAATTATAACAGATTGCGATAGAAATTAAAACATTTTGAGCGTTGTGTTTTCCTAAAATTTTTAAATCTTTCATAGAAAATAACTTTTCGTTTTTATGATAAAAATTATTTTCTCTAAGATAAAAATCTACACTATTATCTTTCAATGAAATCTTTGTAATATTTGTATTTTCAACTTTTATATTATTTAAAATTTCATCATCAATATTTAAAACTAGATAACCATTTTTATCCATATTTTTAAATATTTTTAGTTTATCTTCTATATAATTTTCATAACTTCCGTGCCAATCAATATGATCTGGAGTAATATTACCAATTGACGCAATAGTAGGTTTAAAATTTTCAGTATTATGAAGTTGAAAACTACTTACTTCAATAATATTAACAGTTTCTTCATCAGAATTATATATTTCCCAAAGCATACCAATTCCAATATTACCAACTACTTTTGACTTGATATTTGCCGTTTTAAAAATTTCTCCTACTAAGCTTGTTGTAGTAGTTTTTCCGTTTGTACCTGTAATTGCAATAATTTTTCTTTTTGGAAATAAAGAGTATGCTAATTCTAAATCTGTATAAATTGGAACTTCTTTGGTTTCAAAATATTTAATTACTTCATTAATCGGTTTAATTCCTGGGCTTTTAACTATAAAATCAAAATAATATTCTTTATAATTTTTAATAAACTTAAAATTAAAATCTTTAATTTTTTCAAAAACACTTCCTAATTCTGATTCTTCTTTGTCATCATAACAATAAACATCAGCCTTTAAAGAACTAAGAGTTTTTATAGTTGAGATTCCAGATAAACCTAAACCTATAACCAAAACTTTTTTATTTGCAATTTCCATAAACTACTCCTAATTAAATGCTATAAAATAAATTCACAGCTATTATTGATAATATTCCACTAATTACAGCAAATGCTGTAACAATTTGTGGTTCTTTATATCCCTTTAACTCATAATGATGATGAATAGGACTCATCAAGAAAACTCTTTTTTTATTTCTTGTCTTATAACTTACAACTTGAATAATAACTGATAATGCTTCTATTACATAAATTCCACCAATAATTGGCAAATAGAAAATCATTCCATTTAAAATACAAATTGTTGCAATAGCACCACCTAATGCCATTGAACCAGTATCCCCCATAAAAACTCTTGCAGGGTATGAATTAAATAATACAAAACCCATTAAACTAGCCATAAACACTAATGAGAATACTCCAACACTTGGATATCTTGATGAGCTTATAACTGCTAGTCCTAAAAATACAGGTATTGATACTGAGGATGAAAGACCATCTAAACCATCAGTCAAATTTGTTGCATTTGCAGTTCCTATCATAACAAAAATAACTATTGGGTATATTATCCATCCAAAGTGAACAGGATTCTTAACAAAAGGTACTAATTGATATGTTAAATCTGTTCCTACAACTAATTCAATAAAAATAATTACAACTATACTAATTACAAATTGAATTATCAATTTTTGAATTTCAGTTAGTCCTAACGATCTTTTCATAACAAGTTTAAAGAAGTCATCTAAGAATCCAATGAAAGTAAATCCTAACATTCCAATTAATACTGAAAAAACTTCTCTTGAAAAATTACCTAAACAAAATGTAGTAAGTATAATTGCCACAACAAAGAATACTCCACCCATCGTTGGTGTTCCTGCTTTTGATAAATGGCTTTGAGGACCATCATCTCTTATATTTTGACCTAGTTTAAACTTTCTTAAATAAGGAATAGAATACTTAGCTATAATCACCGTTAGAAAAAAGCTAACTAAAACACTCCATAGTGTATAATTTGATATTCTCATTGTTCATCTCCTAAATTAGTCTTCAAATGTAAGCACTATTTCTTCATCTTTAGAAATATAGCTTCCTATTTCTTTACTTGAAGATACAAATTTACCTTTACCACCAGAAGTTTTATATTTGTATCCCATCTTATTTACAACATTAATAACTTGTTGATATGTCATTTTTGAAAAATCTACAACTAATAATTTTTCGTTTTCATCGTCTGATAATGTCAACTTAATTGTACTTCCATCAACAACACTATTTCCAGGATCTTCACTTTGTTTTGTTACTACAGATTTTGAAGAGCCTGATCCGTCAATTGTATAATTTAAATATTCTTCTTTTAAAATTTCAGAAGCATATTCTAATGTTAAACCTCTTACATCTGGTACTCTTGTTTTTCTAACTAATGCATTTTCATCATTTGATTTAGCAATTTGTTTATACTCAACAATTTCTTCAGCTAATTTTTTCGCTAGTGGTGCACATACACTTGTACCACCAACATTCACCTTAGGTTCATCAAAAACAATTAAAATACTATATTTTGGATTTTCAATAGGAAAAGCAATATACAGTGATGCAATTGTCTTTTTATCATCATATTTACCATTTACAGCTTTTATTGTTGTACCAGATTTTCCCCCAATTCTAACGCTATTAGAGTATACTTTCTTAACAATACCATCTGTTACACCATGTTCCATTATTACTCTCATTTTATCACTTGTTTCTTTGGAGATAATTTGATTTTTAACAATGGCTTCATTTTCTTTTAATTTAATTTTATCTTCTGAATCTTTTTCTACATTTTTTATACTAATTTGAGGCTCTAATAAATAGCCTCCATTAACAACTGCATTTGCAGCCATTATCATTTGAATTGGTGTTACAGCTAAACCGTGACCATAACTCATTGTTGCAAGTTCAGCCGCTCCAATATCAGATAAAGATTTTGGTATTTTTCCAATAGATTCTCCTGGCAAAGTTATTCCAGTCTTATTTCCAAAACCAAAACCATTTATATATCTATAAAATTTTTCTTTACCTAAATGTCTAACCATTTGTACAAAAGCAGGGTTACAACTATTATCCATTGCTTCTGTAAAAGTTTCTTTACCATGAGGATTTTGCCAGTTAAAACATCTAAGAGTAATTCCAGGAATATCTTTTATAAATCCATTACAGAAAAATGTTGAATCTAAAGTATCTGTATTTTCCTCTAAAGAAGATGCCGCAGTGATCAGCTTGAATACTGAACCTGGCTCATATGCATCACTAACAGCTGGGTTTCTCCACATAGTATATACTTTTTCTAATTTTGATTTTTCGTCTAAATTTTCAAATTCTTTAAGAGCAGTCTCATCAAGTGGAACAGTTGGATTATTAGCATCATATTTTGGAAAACTATCCATTGCAATAATATCACCATTTGTTACATCTGATACTATAATACTTAATTTTATTGGCTTTTCTAAATCAAAATACTGTTTTCCATAATCCGAAACATATTTTTGAATTGTGCTATCAATGGTTAAGTATAAATCTTTTCCATCTTTTGCTTCTACTACATCTTCTACTGATTTATTAAGGCTTTCTCTAATAACTCTCTTTGAGCCATTAGTTCCAGCTAAAGAATTATTTAAATAATTTTCGATTCCACTTTGTCCACCATTTTCACTGGCATGACCAATAACAAAAGGTGCTAAAGTTCCGTCTACATAAGTTCTACTTTGTTCTATTTCTACACTAATAATAGAAGAATTTATATCTTTAATTTCTTTAGCTACTTCAGGGCTAATACTCTTTTTAATTTTAAAATTCGTTCCTCTATCAGCTCTATCAAATACTTTTTTCTTATCAAGCTCAAGAGCAGAAAATATTTCATCTAATTTCTTTTCTTCTGTTTCTCTAGCTTTTTGAGAATAAAGTTTAAATTTATCATATTCTAAAATAGAAAAATAAACTTCTTTACTATTATTGACACTTATAATAAGAGAATTTTTAGATTTCACAACAGAATTTTGTTCTTCTGTTATATCTTTTTTAATTAATAAATTATTATATTGATCAGCTTTTTCAAAAATTTCTTCTTTATTTAATTGTAAAATATCAAAAATTTTATCTAATTTTTCCGTCTCAGCATCTTTATTTTTTCCTGTAGACTTTTTATAACGATTATAATCAAAAGTTGAAAAATACCCATTATAGACACTAATACTCTTTGCTAATATATTTCCATTTCTATCAAAAATAGAACCTCTTTTAGCTTCAAGTTCTGTATAACTAACAGAATCTTTAAATTCTTCAACACTATATTTATTTCCTGAATATAATTGTAAATATGCCAATTTAGTAATTATTATACTGAAAAGTATTATAAATACAAAAAATAAAACAGCCGAACGAGAAGAGACTGTTTTATTTTTAATACTATATTTCCTATTTTTCATTTAAACTCCCCTTGTCTAAGTTTAATAAGAACCCCACCCATTCCTTGATGCTTAGCATCGGGTGGGCTCCTGGGAACCTTGTTGTTAAACAACAAAATAAATTATTTAATCTTATCTAAATATCTAACTTGTTCTTTTTTTGGAAAATCCATATTATAATTAAGTCTTGCAATCTTTGCAATTCTATCAACAGATTTATAAGGCTCAAGTTTCATATTATGATCATCTCTTTCTGTTTCTAACGAGCGAATTTCAGAGTTTAGTGTATTTATTATTCTATTTTGTTGAGCAATATTTAGATATCCATATAAAATCACTACACTAAACAAAACTGTAACAGTTATCAATGAGATAAGTGCAATGTTTTTATATAAACTGGATTCTCTGGTAATTCCGTAGGCTTTTTTGTTTTGCTCCGAAATTCTCTCGCCTGAAACGTTAATATATTTTACTTGAGCCATGCTCATATAAATCATCCTCCTAATACTTTGAACAAACCCTTAATTTTGAACTTTTTGATCTTGGGTTTTTTTCCATTTCTTCTTTAGAAGGCACTAGTGGTTTTTTAGTTATAATCTTTATCTTTGGCTTATTATTACAAACACAAACATATAATTCCTTTGGACAAATACATCCTCTAGCCAAGTCTTTAAATGAATCTTTCACTATTCTATCTTCTAAAGAGTGAAAAGTTATTATACATAATCTACCATTTTCATTTAATCTTTCCACTATATCAGGGATTACATTTTTTATTACCTCAAGTTCTCTATTAACCTCAATCCTAATTGCTTGAAACACTCTTTTTGCAGGATGTCCACCTTTAGCTCTAACAGATTTTGGAATAGCCCTTTCAATAATATCGACTAATTCAAAAGTAGTTCTTATTAACTTTTCTTTTCTATAATTAACTATAAATTCTACAATTCTTTTCGTCCATTTTTCTTCACCATAGTTATAAAAAATATATTCCAAATCATCAGAATTGTAAAAATTTACAACGTCAAATGCTGTTTTTTTAAGATCTCTGTCCATTCTCATATCCAATGGAGCATCAATCATATAAGAAAAACCTCTTTGTCCATTATCTATTTGATATGAAGAAACTCCAATATCTAATAAAACACCATCAACTTTTTCTATCTCAAAATAATCCAATATTTCTTTAAAATTTTCAAAGTTACTTTTATAAAATAGAACATTATTTGAAACTTTTAAAAGTCTATCTTTGGCAACAGATAAAGCCTCTTCATCTTGGTCAACACAAATTAGTTTTCCATTTTTTATTCTTTTTAAAATTTCAGTTGAATGGCCTGCACCACCAACAGTTAAATCTACATAAATTCCATCTGGTTTTATATCTAGGTTATCTATTACTTCATCCAACATTATTGGTATGTGATTAAATTCCATAATTAAATCCCTTAAAAATCAAGACCATCAAATTTTTCAGACATAATATCGTCGTTACTATATTCAGCTTGACTATATTCATCCCATTTTTCTTTAGACCAAATTTCAATTCTGTCGGAAACACCAATAATCATTACATCTCTTTCGATTCCGGCAAATTCACGTAGATTTTTGTTTACAACAAATCTTCCTTGTTTATCTAAGTCAGAATTCATAGCACAACTACAAAAGAATCTAGTAATTGAACGCACGTCTTTTTTACTAAAACCCTTTGAATTAAGCTGTTCTGTAAATTCAGTCCATTTTTGTTCAGTAAAAACAAATAGACAGCCTTCAAGACCACGAGTAACTATAAAATTAGATCCTAACTCATTTCTGAATTTTGATGGCATAATCAATCTGCCTTTATCATCTAAAGTATGTGGAAAATCTCCTAAAAACAATGCCATCACCTCCTAAAAATCTAACTCCATTTTACTCCATTTTGTACCACATTTTTTGATACATCTATATTTTATACTATTTTTTCATATATTGCAACCCTTTTTGCAAAAATTTTTTAAAAAATAAAAAATACAATTTTATGTTAAAACGTGTATTTTTAAATATTTTATTAATAACTTCAAAAAAAGTGGAGGAAAATTCCTAAATTTTTTTTAAAAAATTATGTTTTTTTTCTATTTTTTTGTAAAAAAAAACTACATAGATTAATCTATGTAGTTAAATTTATATTAATTATATATCTTTTCCATATTTTCTATTTAAGAAGAAAAGAATACTTCCTACTATCACTCCAAAAAGTGATAAAACTTGTGAAACTCTGAAACCTAAGAACATTAAACTATCTGTTCTTAATCCTTCAACAAAAAATCTTACAATTCCATACAAAATTGCGTAGAAAAGTATTATCTCACCTTTTTTCTTTTGATATTTTCTGATATAAATCATTAGAAATATAAAAATCAAGAAATTTCCTATTGATTCATATAAGAATGTTGGATGATATTTTTTTCCATCAATTATTACCGCCCAAGGTAATGTTGTTTCAGTGCCATGAGCTTCTTGATTTATAAAATTACCCCATCTTCCAATTGCTTGTCCAAGAATAAGCCCTGGAGCGCATACATCAGCTAAATCTCTAAAATCAATTTTATTATATTTACTAAAAAAGTAAACCACAATTATAGCCCCGATAACTGCGCCATATATAGCTAATCCACCTTCTCTAATATTTATCATTGATTTGAAATTACCTTTATATTTATCCCACTCAAATATTACATAGTATATTCTTGCTCCTATAACACTTATAGGTAATGCAAAAAGCAATAAATTAGAAATATCATCTTCTTTTATATTTCTAAGTTTTGAGTTTTTTGTAGCTACAAAAAGTCCTGCCATAATTCCAAAACAAATAATAATGGCATACCACATTATATCTACTCCAAAAAGAGAAAATGCAACTCTGTCAATTTTTACTTCCATATTTTTCTCCTAATTATAATCATAATTTTTCATACTTAAAAAAATATAAATTAAACAAATAACAATCGTTGATATTACTAGTACATTTAAAAATAACACAAAGAAAAACTCTTCAGGTAATATTCTTATCATTAAGTCTGTTTTATAGTCCAAAAGCCACAAATCATTATTAAAAAATAATTTATGGAAATAGATAAAACTATCCGAAAAGAATATAGAACAAACACCAAGAAAAGAAATCACAGAAAGATAAGCTATCAAAATATACTTTTTTATATATTTTAAAAATAAATTATCATTTTTAAATATTTTATATAACAATACCATAAACGAAATGATAAATAAAATGAAATAAACTATTCTGTCTAATTTAAAAAGTTTATATACATCTTCCATATGTGAAATTTCTTTTTCATTGAAATGATTTTTTAAAACTTCTTTATCTCCATTTTTTATAAATTCAACTAACGATTTACTAGCACTCTCAATCCATTCTTTAGAAAGCCCTGATTCTTCATCAATTTTATATTCTGTATGAAAATTATTATAGTAAGAAATATCTTTAGCCATAAAATCAATTGAATATAATAAGATACATAAAATTATACTCAACGAAATCAAAAAAGCAAATATTTTTTTCATACTATTCTACATCTAGATCTTCAGGTATTTCCCAATTATGGTAAACATTTTGAACATCATCATTATCTTCTAATTGGTCGATCATCTTAACCATTTTTTTAATATTATCTGGATTTGTAATTTGAGAATTATTGCTTGGTACATATTCTAAGTCACAAGCGCTAAAAGTATATCCCTTTTCTTGCAACGCATCTCTTAATGATATAAAATCAGCAACTTCAGAATATATTGTATATCCTTCTTCATCAGATTCAAAATCACTTGCCCCATTTTCTAAAGCGAAGTCCATTAATTCATCTTCTTCAGCTTGATCTCTAGAAATTACAATAACTCCTTTTTTATCAAACATAAATAATACTGAACCATTTTGTCCTAAATTTCCACCATGCTTATCGAATGCATGTCTTACATCTGCAGCAGTTCTATTTCTATTGTCTGTTAAACATTCAACTACTACTGCTATTCCTTCTGGACCGTATCCTTCATATATTATTGTTTCATAGTTAGAAGAATCTCCATCTCCAGATCCTTTTTTCAATGCTCTTTCAATATTATCATTAGGCATATTTTCTGCCTTTGCTTTTTCAATTGCAGTTTTTAATGCAGGATTGTACTCCGGATCTGCTCCACCTTCTTTAACTGCTACAATTATATAACGAGCAAGTTTTGTAAATATTTTTCCTCTTCTTGCGTCTTCTTTTCCTTTTTTATGCTTAATCGTGCTCCATTTATTATGTCCTGACATAATTACCTCCTAAATCCTTTTGCAAAATTTCTTTTATGCTCAGAAATTTTTACCATTCTATTAATTTTTTCTTCTATTCTTTCATCTATTTTTTCATTATTTATATATTTTTCTAAATCATTATAGGTAAAACCCATTTCGTCTTCATCAGTTTGATCTTCAAATAGACCTGCACTTGGTGGCTTTTGAATAATCTTATCTGGAATTTCTAAATATCTTGCCAATTCAAATATTTCTTTCTTAGTAAAATCTACTAATGGCATTAAATCAGATCCACTGTCTCCATATTTTGTAAAATATCCTACAGTAAATTCTGATTTGTTACTTGTTCCAACGACTAAATATCCTTTTAATTGTGCATAATAGTATAATGTTGTCATTCTAAGTCTTGGCTTAACATTAGCATAAGCCATTTGATTATCACCTTTTTCAACAACTTCTACAAATTCAGAATATGTTCTTGATAAATCAACTTTAATAGCATTTAAATTAAACTTGTCAATAACTAACTTTGCATCTATTTCGTCTTCAAAAGAACTATTTATCGGCATCATTATAGCTAAAGATTCATCTCCAAAGGCAAGTTTTGAAAGTGCAGCAATAACAGCTGAATCAACTCCTCCACTAAGTCCATAAACTATTCCTTTACAATTTGCTTCCTTTACAGAATCTCTGAGCCATTCAACAAGATTATCAACTACTTCTTTCATAATAACACCCCCTTAAAGTCTTTATTAAATATACAAACCAATTATAAGTCTTTACATTTTTAATATTTTCACAAATAGCGCAAAACTGTAATTATTATACCAAAAAATCAAAAAAAATTCTACAAAAAGTCAAAAAAAGCTATGATTTTACTCATAGCTTAGTTTTTTTCTTGATATTCTCTAAAACTTTTATTTACATCTGCAAGATGAAAATTATGGTGATTTTCTCTTTGGTCTTCTGGTGGCAATTTCATATAATCACCATATAAAACTCTTAAATATTCATCATAATTTTCAGGAGCATTAACTTTCAAATCTTCAAAGTCTACTTTTACTCCCGTCCCTAACAAATCTCTTTTAAAAGGCATAATATAAAAATTATCTACTAGACAAGCAACATATTCGCAATCTGCAAATTTTGGATTATCTTTTGGAACAGACATTTTTGATATATCTGTCTTTATCTTATTTGGTATTGTTTCTCCCAATTTATAAACAAACTTTTTACTAAAACCACTTATAGCATTTGAAAAAGCATTAGTATCCGCTTCTTCAAACACAGGTTTTTGTTTAACCCTTAAATCCATAACTTTACTTTGACCTTTGATATACCCATCTAGCGGAAAAATATCAATAAATACTCCATGATTTATATCAACATCAATAACATGTTTTTCAAAAAGAGTTGTATCACTATCCCTAAGTTTTGCAAAATTTAAAGCATACTTTGGATCAGTTTCCATTGTCTGTATAAAATAATTTTCTGGCAAATATTCACTAGCTTCAGCAATAAATTTATCATAATCTTCTCTCGGCATACAAACATCAACATCATCATCCCAAGGGATAAAGCCTTTATGTCTTATAGCTCCAAGCAAAGTTCCAAATCCAATATAATATGTTAAGTTCATCTTTTCACAACAAGTAATGAAATTCTTAAGAATTTCTAATTCCTTTTTCTTTAAAGCCTCAAAATCTATATCAAATTTTCTCTTTTTGTATTCACTTTTTATTTTCCAAGTATTTTTTGAATCAAATTTAAAAATCATTATTTCTCTTCCTTCGGTAATTGTAACATTATAATATAGCCTACAACAAATAGAGGAATAATACCAAGAATAGAATATCTTGGATTATGAGTTATTGTAGTTATCAAACTCATAATAAAAGGTCCTACTATAGCTGCAAACTTTCCAAATATATTATAGAATCCAAAAAATTCATTTGCATTTTCTTTTGGAATAATCTTTGCATAATAACTTCTACTCAAAGCTTGAATTCCACCTTGAGCAGATGCAATAAATGTTGATAAAACAAAAACATGAATAAGATTACTCATAAAATACGCAAAAAAAACGGAAACCATATATGTAATAATTCCAACTTTAATCATAGTTTTAGTTCCAAATTTATCTGCTAGCTTTCCATAAATTATAGCAAAAGGAAAGGCTACTATTTGAACATAGATTAAAATACCTAAAAGAACAAGCGTATTAAATTTATCTGCATCTAAAACGGACTTAGCATATGGTATAACCATTTTTATAATAGTATCTACTCCATCAATATATAAGAAGTAGGAACATAAAAATATAACTACTACTTTGTTCTTCTTAATATTTTTTAATGTATGGAAAATTGTTGAAAAACTTTCTTTAACAGGATTAGGAACTGGATCAACTCCATATACCTGATCTACATTTTTATACATTGGAATCGTAAGTACTAACCACCAAAGTGCCGTTATTATAAAGCCTATTTGATAACCAAGAGGATTTTTCATTCCAAAGATTAAAACTGCCCCTAAACAAAACATAAATGGAATTACACTTGCTATGTAACCATAGGCAAACCCTGCAGTGCTAATTTTATCCATTCTTTCATCATTTGTTACATCAACTAAAAATGCATCATAAAAAATATTAGAACCTGCAAAAGTTACACTACCTAAAATAAAAAAAGCCATCAATAAAGGTAATCCTAGTTCACCTGCAAAAGATAAAAATAGTGTAGAAAAAATTGCAATAATTGAAAATAACGTAAATAATCTTTTCTTCATACCTCTAAAATCAGCTATAGTTCCAAGCACAGGACTAAGAATAGCTATAATAATGCTTGCAAACGAATTATAGTATCCTAAATTCATTTCATTTCCACCAATCATCCCAAAATAAATTGGGAATAATGCTGTAGTAATTGCCATAGAATAAGCAGAATTAGCACAATCATATAAAATCCAGCTCAATTCTTTTTTTGAATAACCGAACATATACTTCCTCCAAATAATAAAAATAAATATAATATTCCATTCTAACTTTTTGACTAAAAAAATAATGTGTAAACACATAACTAATATCTAATGAAATAATTGTAAAATAGCCATATACCATCATTTTTTAACAAAATCATTATATCATATTTAAAAATTATTGTCTATTATATTATTGTTTATATATTTATAAATATACATCCCAACATTCCACGATGCTTGATAGGGTAGATTTCCTGGAACCTTCTTGTTTCAAAATAAAAAGAGAAGAAATACTAAAATTTCTTCTCTATCTTCATTCAAATTATTTTAGAATATAAACTTTTACATTTCTTCTACCAAAAGCTTCAGCTTTTGCTCTATCAGTATAGCAAAGATCTATTCTATTTCCCTTTATGGCTCCACCTGTATCTTCCGCAACAGCGTAACCATAACCTTCAATGTATAATTTTGTTCCTAAAGGAATAACTCTAGGATCTACGGCAACTACCCCATATCTAAGTCTAGTTCCCATTTTTGTAGTGTTATATCCTCCATTTTCTGCTGGATCATCAGTATATGAAGTTGCATTCATAACTAATACTTTACTATATTCAAAATTTGTATCAGTTTTTTTGTTATCAGATGTTTCTGTAGTTGATACTGGTTTAGTTTCAGCTTTTTCAGCTGCTACTTTTTCTTGTTCTTGTTCTTTAGAAACAACTTTTCCATCAACTAAAACTTCATTTGAATTAACTGTAACTTTTTCTGAAACTGCATTTTCATCTTTCTTATCCGCATTAGAATCAGCTACTTTAATTTCACCTTCAGATTCATTTACTTCAAATCCTGTTGCTTCTTCTTTATTTACAGATGATAATAAAGCTCTAAAATTAACATATTTTGCTAACTCATCAGTAGAAACATAATATAAGTTTTTAGCTCCAGACTCAGTAATTAGCTTTTCAACATCTAAATTCATTGAATCTGAATCAATTACTAAATACTCATAATCAACTTTATCAGCAAATATATAAGAACTTAACATATCTGTTAAATTTTTATTTTCAGTTAAAACAACATTGTTATTTTCTTTTGAAGAGTATTCATCTTTGAAAATCTTTACTAAATCTTTTCCATCTAAAGAATAACTCTTTATTTCTTTCTTATCTTTTTTAGATAAACTATATATTTTAACTTTTAAATCTTCTGGTAAAGAATTAACTCCATCATAGAAGTAAATATTACCTTCATTCTTAACTTCTGATATTATATTTTCATCGACTTTTTTAGTTGAATCATAGATATATAAGCTCATATTATAGATACGTGCATAATGAATAGCACCTAAAATATCAGAATCATTTCCCGAATCAACAATCAAAAGATCACGATTATCTAAAAATTTATTTACATATAAATTCGTGTCATCAGGATTGTTTGAACCAATTCTTTCGAATTTAATTCCTAAATCATTCAAAATATCATCTGAAATTGAACTATTATCTCCAACAACATACACTTGCTCGCTTTTTTTCAAAAGTTCTTTTGAAACATCATCTATATTATTATCCTTTACTGGAATAATAACTCCGTTCCTATCTAGTGAAAGTAAACCTGCCAAGCTGAAGTTAATTTTATTGTCTATATTAACTACGTAAGAAACTTTTGAAGCACTACCATTAGTGTTATCTAAAATTCTGTTGTTTACTTTTTCAATAGTTTTAGAATCGGATTCTGATGAAATTACAAATCCTTTTACTTTTTCGTCTGCAAGTGACTTAGATGAAAATCCAGAAAATGTAGCATATACACACAAACATGCTAAAACACTTCTAAATATTGCTCTTTTCAAATAATCACTCCTTAATTAAATTAACCAGATTAACAGCTTTAATCTGATAATAAAATTATAATGATTTTACATAAACCAGTCAATAAAATTCAAATTTTTCGGGACAAAACCTAAAAAAACGCATAAATTTAACAAAGTTTTTAACTTAAAAATAGTATTTGTAACATTTTTGTAATTTTTTTTAATTTATACTTCTCTAATTTTCAAAGGTTACAGAAGTGTTACAATCAAAAGGCGTTTTTTCGTAAAAAAAACTTGAAAATATTAAAAAAATGTAATATTTGCTATTTTTTATGCTTTTTTCTCTCTATTTTTCTTTGTGTTTAATAAATATGACATTAAAGACATTGAGAAAATCAAGCTAATTCCTATTAAACTATAGATACTTACAGACTCATTTAGTATTAATTTTCCTAGTATAACTACAAATACAATTCCTAAATAATTAAATATACTTACATCTGAAGCCTTTGCATATTGATAGCTTATAGTTAATCCGAACTGACCAACTGCAGAAGCAATTCCTATTAAAATCAAATATATAATACTAGTTAAATCAGGTATATTTAAATTATTAAAAACAAACGGGAAACTACAAATAGTTGAGAATAGTGAAAAAATAAAAATAATTGTTTCAGTTTTTTCTGATTTTCCTATTTTTGATACACACATATATGCTATAGCTGAGCTAAGAGCAGAACTCATTCCAACCATAGCAGGAAATAATCTTGAATTAAATTGTGGTCTTACTACGAAAATTGCACCAATAAATGAAAATGTTAAAGTTAAAAATTTTTCCAATGTAAATTTTTCCTTAAATAAAAAACAAGCTATTAAAACTACAAAAATAGGACTAGTTCTTTGTAAAATTCCTGCATCTGCTACAACCATATTATTTATAGCATAGAAATTAAAGATAACACCCATGTACCCGAAAGTTGATCTCATAAGAAGTAATTTTCTATTTTTCTTTTCTCCTAGGAAACTACTTCCTTTCATTAATATATATATAGTACAAATAATTAGCATTACAAAATTTCTCATAAAAACTTGTTGCATAAGTGTAAATTTCCCAGATGTTAGCTTTACAAAAATTTGCATAAAGCTAAAACCAAGTGTAGAAATTATCATAAAAATAATACCTAGTCTTAAATTTTTATTTTTGGAATTTTCTGCCATAAAACCTCCTTATTAAAAAAATAAATGCCACGCAAGTGGCATTTATTAAATAATTAATTTTAAGAAACTATTATAATGATGCTTCATAATCAGCGTCATTAGTTAATTCTTCTAATTCAGCTGGATTAGACATTTCAATTTTGCAAACCCAAGCAGCATAACAATCTTTGTTGATTTCGCCTGGTTCGTCGTCTAATAATTCGTTAACTTCGATAATTTTTCCTGATACAGGAGCGTTAATATCACTTGCAGCTTTTACTGATTCAACAGATGCTAAAGAATCACCAGCTTCAACTTCATCATCAACTTCTGGAAGTTCAACGTAAACGATGTCTCCTAAGTGATCTTGTGCATAGTCCGCTAAACCAACTGTTGCAACATTTCCTTCAACTTTTACCCAATCATGATCTTTAGTATAAAGTAATCCTTTTTCTACTCTCATTCTAATATACCTCCTAAAATTTTTACTATAACAATAACTCCAATTATGTACTAATTTATTGGATATTAACCATAACATTATAGTATACTTAAATTATAGAGTAGTTTAGAAAAAATTTCAATACCTTTTATTAATTTTTTATTATTTTTTTGAAATTTATTCGAAAATTTAATAAAAATAGTTAAATAATAATAATTATAAAGTAATTTTTTTTATATTTTTCACATAAAATAATAAATAATTAAAGAAAAAAACAAATAAATCGTGAAATTTTTTCGGGAAAACTTTTATCTTATTAATTTTTTAATTGATTTTTTTATAAATTGTTGTATAATATATGTTAATATATTTTTTAATAAATTTTGTTGTTAAATAATAAAATATCTCTATAATATAATAAAAAAATTACATAGTTAAATTAAATATTTATTATACAGTAAATTTTTTAAAAAATATGTTTGAATTTAATAAAATTTTTAGGAGGAAAAGATATTATGTGGGAAACAAAATTCCAAAAAGAAGGATTGACATTTGATGATGTACTTTTAATTCCAGCAAAGAGTGAAGTTCTACCAAAAGATGTTGTTTTAACATCACAATTAACAAAGAAAATTAAATTAAATATTCCAGTTATTTCTGCTGCAATGGATACTGTAACAGAACATAAAATGGCTATTGCTATGGCAAGAGAAGGTGGACTTGGTGTAATACATAAAAATATGCCAATAGAATTACAAGCTGAAGAAGTAAGAAAAGTTAAACGTTCAGAAAGTGGAGTTATTAATGACCCATTTTTCTTAACTCCAGATAATAAAGTTCAAGAAGCTGAAGATTTAATGAGAAAATATAGAATTTCTGGAGTTCCAATTGTAAATTCTCTTGAAGAAAAAAAATTAGTTGGAATTCTAACTAACAGAGATTTAAGATTTTTAGAAGATTATTCAGTAAAAATTGACTCTGTAATGACAAAAGAAAATTTAGTTACAGCTCCTTCAAAAACTACATTAGATGAAGCTGCTAAAATTTTAAGAAATCATAAAATAGAAAAATTACCACTAGTAAATGATGAAGGAATCATTACTGGATTAATAACTATAAAAGATATAGAAAAAGTTGTTAAATATCCAAATTCTGCAAAAGATGCACAAGGAAGACTTCTTGTAGCTGCTTCTGTAGGAACTGGTGCTGATACTTTTGAAAGAGTTGAAGCTCTAGTTAATGCAGGTGTTGATGCTATTGTAATTGATACAGCTCATGGTCATTCTATGGGAGTTGTTCAAAAGGTAAAAGAAATCAGAGAAAAATATCCAGATCTTGATATTATTGCAGGAAATGTTGTAACAGCAGAAGCTACTAGAACACTTTTTGAAGCTGGTGCAGATGTTGTTAAAGTTGGTGTTGGTCCTGGATCAATCTGTACAACAAGAGTTGTTGCTGGTGTAGGTGTTCCTCAAATTACAGCTGTTTATGATTGTGCAACTGTTGCTAGAGAAATGGGAAAAACAATCATAGCTGACGGTGGATTAAAATATTCAGGAGATGTTGTTAAAGCTCTTGCTGCTGGTGGAAATGTTGTAATGTTAGGCTCAATGCTTGCTGGAACTGATGAATCACCAGGAGAATTTGAAATTTTCCAAGGAAGAAGATTTAAAACATATAGAGGTATGGGATCTCTTGCAGCTATGGAAAAAGGCTCAAAAGATAGATACTTCCAAGAAGAAGGTAAAAAACTTGTTCCAGAAGGTATTGAAGGAAGAATTCCTTATAAGGGAACTTTAGCAGATGCTATTTATCAAATCGTTGGTGGAATTAGAGCTGGTATGGGATATACTGGTGCAAAAGACTTAGAAACTTTAAGAGAAACTGCACAATTTGTTAGAATGACAGGTGCAGGATTAATTGAATCTCACCCACATGATGTTCAAATAATTAAAGAAGCTCCAAATTATTCAAAATAGAAATATAAAAAAGGCTATTCGTTTTAAAGCGAATAGCCTTTATTTTTAAATTATTATTGATAAACTGCCCTACTTCCTCCAATCAATTTAGGTCTTGAAGTTAATGCAGTTAAATGTGCATTTCCTATTTCTTTTATTGATAATCTAACTGGAACTTGAACAAATTTAATATGCATTCCAATTGATGTATCTCCAATATCAAGTCCTGCTTTTGCAACTATTTTTTCTACAACTACAGGATTTTTAAATAATTCGTATGCTGAAGTGGCAACTCCACCACCAGCATTTTTTTGTGGAATAACATTTACTATTTCAAAATTATTTTTAATAGCAACTTCTTTTTCTACAACTAACGCTCTATTCAAATGTTCACAACATTGAACAGCAAAGTTTACTTTAATTTTATCCAACTTTTCTTTTATAGTTTCAACAATTAGCTCTCCTACTTCAATATCAGTATCTTTACCTATATGTTTTCCTTTTACTTCACTTGTACTACAACCTAAAACAAAAATATCTCCCTCATCAAATTTTGCTTTTTCAATAAGTTCATCCATACAAATTTCTAAATCTTTTCTAATTTTACCTAAATCCATAATAACCTCCTAAAAAGTACTAATCTTTTTAACAGTTTTTAAAAGCAAGATAAATCCTGTTATAGCGGAAATAAAATCAACTATTGGGTAAGTAATCCACGCTCCTAAAACACCAAATTTACCTATCATAATTATAACTATCGGAATATATAGAAGTGTTTCTCTATAAATTGATAAGAAAAAATTGTTTTTTTCCATCCCAACTGATTGAAAAAAGTATATACAAATGTAATAAAAACTCAAAATCGGAAAAACTAAAATTACATATCTAAAACTATCTGTCGCCATTTGTAAAAGTCTTTCATCTTTTAAAAACAGACCTATAATTAAATTAATATTATAATTCATAAAAATCCAGATAATTGTAGATAGTGAAAACACAAAAACAAATCCTGTTTTTAAAATTTTCTTTATTTTTAAAAAATCTTTAGCTCCATAATTATAAGAGATGAGTGGTTGAATTGAACTGCTTACCCCTATCATTGCAACAAACATAAACATAGAAACCTTTGTTATTACTCCTACCAAAATAATTGCATCATTACCGCCAACTGGTAAAAGTAAATGATTAAGGACACTTATTAATATAGCATCTGAAAATTCTATTACAAATGAAGAAAAACCTATTGCTAAAATATTAAATGAAATTTTCGAGTCAAATCTTGGAATTAAGCTGAAATTATTTTCTTTCTGTAATTTTTTTACAAAAACAAATGAAAATAAAAAAGATATAAATTGGCTCGAAATAGTAGCAATCGCAGCTCCTTCTACAGCCATATTCAAATTTTTAATTAAAATATAATCTACAACTATATTTATTAAAGCCCCAATACTTGAAGTTAATAGCATTACTTTCATATTGCCATAAGCAATATTTATATATCCAAAAACTGTTGTAAATGCTAAAAAAATACTTCCAAACATAACTATTCTTAAATAGTTAGTAGAATATAATAAAATATTATCTCGAGCTCCTAAAAACATACAAATATTCGAAGTAAATAGAAATGTAAATACACTAACTATTAATATTATTAACAAAGTTAGTCCATTTACTGCTGTTGTATATTTTGTTATATCCTTATTCCTTTTTTCACCAAGTCTTCTAGAAATTAAATTTGAAACTCCAATTCCTAAACATACTGAAATTGCAATAATAAGTCTTTGTAAAGGAAAAACTACACTTAAAGCACCTATAGAATCTGCTCCTACATATCTACCTACGAAAAAAGTATCAACCATATTGTATAGTTCTGCAATCAGAATACTTAAAATTCCAGGAATTGCAAAATGTAATATTGCCTTAACTATATTATTCTCGTTATAAATATTTTTCGTGCCCATTTTAAACCTCATTAATCCTCATATCCATTTGGATTATTTACTTGCCATCTCCAACTATCTTCACACATTTCTCTGATTCCATATTTAGCTTCCCAACCTAATTCATTTTTAGCTTTAGAAGAGTCAGCATAACACTCTGCAATATCTCCGCTTCTTCTTGGAGTAACTACATATTTTATCTTTTTACCTGTAACTTCTTCAAAATTTTTAATCATATCGAGAACACTATAACCTTCACCTGTTCCAAGATTATAAATCCTAACAGCCTTACTATCTTCAAACTTTTTAATTGCCTTTATATGACCTAATGCTAAATCTAAAACGTGGATATAATCTCTTACACCTGTTCCATCTTTTGTTTCATAATCATCACCGAAAACTCTAACATACTCTAATTTACCAACTGCAACTTGAGTTATATATGGAACTAGATTATTAGGAATACCATTAGGATTTTCACCTATTTTTCCACTCTTATGCGCACCAATTGGATTAAAATATCTAAGAAGTACAATATTCCAATTATTATCTGAAATATATAAATCCCTAAAAATTTCTTCTAAAAATAATTTTGTTCTCCCATAAGGATTAGTTACAGAAAGTGGAAATCCTTCATTAATAGGAACTGTTTTAGGTTTTCCATATACAGTTGCTGAAGAACTAAAAATAATATTTTTTACATTAAACTCTCTCATAACTTCTATTAACTTTAAAGTTCCATTAATATTATTATCATAATATTCAACTGGTTTTTCTACTGATTCCCCAACAGCTTTAAGACCAGCAAAATGAATTACTCCGTAAATATCATTTTCAGAAAATATCTTTCTAAGTATTTCTTTATCTCTAATATCACCTTCATAGAACTTAAAATTTTTGCCACTAAGTTCTTCAATTCTATTCAAAACTTTTTTACTAGAATTGTAAAAATTATCAATTATCACAACTTCATATCCTTCATTTAAAAGTTCTATACAAGTATGCGAACCAATATATCCAGCTCCACCTGTAACTAAAATTTGTTTCATATCTATCTCCTATTTATACTCATTAATTAATTCTCTACATTCAATTTCATCTTTTTTTAACTGATCTATCAATTCTTCTATAGAGTTAAATTTGATATTATCTCTAAGTCTTTTTAAAAAGCATAGTTCAATCTCTTCTCCATAAATATCGTCATTAAAATCAAAAATATGTGATTCTATAGATGACTTTTTATTATCAAAAGTAGGATTATGTCCAACACTTGAAAAACTAAAATACTCTTTATCACCAATTATAGTTTTTGTTAGATAAACACCTTCTTTTACCATAACATAATTAAATGACATTTCTAAATTTGCGGTTGGATATCCTAGATCTCTTCCCCTTTGGAAACCTTGTATAACTTTTCCTTTAATTGAAAAATAGTCTCCAAGCAAAGTATTTGCCAATTCAATTTTCCCAGTTTTTATGTATTCAATAATTTTTGTACTACTAATTTCATTATTATCATAGCTTAATTTTTCTATAATAGTACAAGATAATTGTTTTTCTTTCATATAAGATTCAATAAAATCAATATTTCCTTCACGATTTTTTGAAAATCTATAATCCTTACCAACTACAATATGTTTGACATTAAGATTAATAGTTAAAAAATCTAAAAATTCAATTGGTGTTAAACTTTTAATTTTTTCAGAAAAATCTATACTAAAAACATAGTCTATTTTAAAACTTTCCAGTTTTTTTAATTTATCCTCAAAAGACATTATCCTACTTAAATTCTGATTGAAAATTAAGTCTTTAGTATGATTTACAAAAAGGAAAACTGCACTCTTATATCCTTTATTTAATTTTACATTGTTTAATTCTGAAATTAATTTTTGATGGCCTATATGGAAACCATCAAAATTTCCTAGAGCTACAACAATATCATCAAATTTAAAATTACTCTCCAAATTTAATTTAAAATGCTCCATACAAACCTCTTCTTAATCCATATTTTACAATAATTATACAACAAATAATGCTTTATTTCAATTTACCATATTGGAATATCTATTTCAAAAAATAAAAAACATGTTCGTATTGAACATGTTCTCTCTATAATTTTTCAATTGAATCTAATATATCTGATAAATAATCAGTATCTAATTTTTCTGCTTCTCCCTCATCTACCATTTCAGGTATATTTTTATTTAAAGGAATTTTAGCAACATTTGTAAGTCCAAATTTTCTAGAAATATATGGTAAATCACTTTCACCAAATATACTCAATTCTTCATTACAACATGGACATTTAAAATAACTCATATTTTCAACAATTCCTATTATTGGAATATTCATCATTCTTGCCATCTTAACAGCTTTTTCAACAATCATAGATACTAAATCTTGTGGTGAGGTTACAATAATAATCCCATCAACTGGTAGTGATTGAAATACCGTTAAAGCAACATCTCCTGTACCAGGTGGCATATCCACAAACATATAGTCTACATTTTCCCAAACAACATCTGTCCAAAATTGCTTTATAACACCACCTATAACAGGTCCTCTCCAAATAACTGGATCAGTTTCTTTTTCAAGTAATAAGTTAATACTCATTATTTTTATTCCATTTTCAGTTTTACATGGAATGATTCCTCTGTCATCTATTTGAGCTTTAGTGTCAATACCAAAAGATTTTGGTATAGATGGTCCAGTAATATCTGCATCTAAAATACCAACTTCTTTTCCTCTCTTCATCATTCCAGTAGCAAGCATAGATGTAATTAAAGATTTACCAACTCCACCTTTACCACTTATAACACCTATTACCTTTTTAATATCACTAAATTGATTTTGTTCAACCAATAAACTTTCAAATTCTTCAGATACTCCACAGCTTGATGCACTTGAGCATCCTGAGCATCCACCTGAGCTACATCCACTACTCATAATATCCCCCTAAATTTTCAATTCTTCAGAAATATACATTTTATAATATATTCCCTTTTTATCTAATAATTCTGTATGTGTACCTTGTTCAAGAATATTTCCTTTTTCTATCAAAACAATTTTATCACAATGCTTAATTGTTGACAATCTATGTGCAACAATTATAGACGTCTTTCCACTTAAAATATCCTTCATTTTATTTTGAATGAATTTTTCAGTTTCAGTATCTATTGAAGAAGTTGCCTCATCTAATATTAACAATTTTGGATTTTTAATCAAAGCTCTTGCAAAAGAAATTAATTGTTTTTGTCCACTTGATATATTATACCCACTTTCTCCAATAACTGTATCAATTCCATCTGGTAATTTAGAAATAAACTCATCTATTCCAAGCAAATTACATATTTCCATAATCTCTTCATCAGTTGCATTTTCGTTTCCAAACTTTATATTTTCCTTGATAGAAATGGAAAAAAGTTGAGGCTGTTGTAAAACATATCCTAAATTATTATATAAACAAGTTTTATCAATATTCTTATAGTTAATTCCATCTAAATAAATATCTCCAGAAGTAGGATCATAGAATTTACAGATTAAATTAACAATAGTAGATTTACCACTTCCAGTACTACCAATAAAGGCAACACTCTGCCCCTTTTTTATTTCAAAATTAAAATCTTTTAAAATTAACTTATCATCATCAAAATAATGAAAACTTACATTTTCAAACTTTATATTTCCATCAAAATTTAAGTCAGTTTCAAGACCTTCAATAACTTCATCATCTTCATATAATATTTGAAAAATTCTTTCTGCAGAAGCCTGAGCAGATTTTAAATCTGTAAAAATTTGAGCAAGCATTTTAAAAGGTTCAAATATTTGAAAACTATAAGTTAAGAAACTCAAAAAAGCTCCATAAGTCATTACATGTTTCATAACTGAAATTGAAGAAAAATTAAATGCAAAACCAACTCCAATACTTGCAATAAACATAACAGTTGGAACAAAAATTGCTGAAATAAGAATTGATTTTAAATTGTATTTTCTATATTTTTCATTAAAAACTACAAATTCCTTCTTCTTTTTTTCCTCTATTCCAAGCGCTTTTATTGTTTTAATATAGCTTAAAGATTCAGTATAACTTCTTATAATTTTTGAATTATAGTCTCTTACTTTTCTTTGGAATTTTAATATATTTTTTTGAAAAAGAAGAGTTATAATGTATATAATAGGCAACATTAAAAATAGCATTATAGTCAAAGTAAAGCTTAAATAAAGCATTATTGCTATTGAAAACAATAGAACAATTATACTATGACAAGCATCCATTACTCCCCAGCTAAAAACTTCACTAAGTTTTTGAACGTCAGAAGTTAATCTTGAGATTAATTCTCCAATTTCATATTTCTTAATATTTGTAATTGAGAATTTTTCAATTTTTTCAAAAACTGATTTTCTTATATCTTTTGAAACTTGATATTCAAGCTTCCCACCAAAAACATAAAAGCTATATATTGCAAGAGTTGATATTACTACAAGAGAAAAGAATGAAAGTCCAGCAATAATAAAACCCCTTAAATTTTGCTTTGTAATAAAATCATCAGTTAATAATTTGATTGATAATGGAACAACTGCTTGTAAAAGACCTGAAATTACAACTACAAACATAAGCACATAAAGTTTTTTATATTCAATTTTATAAAATTTTATTAAGTCTCTAAAAATATTAATATTTACAACTTTCCTTTTATTCATTACTTACATCATATTCCTTACTTTGAATTTCATTAATTTTACTATATATTCCATTTTTCATAATCAAATCATTATGTTTCCCACTTTCAACTATTTTTCCACCATCCATAACAATTATATTGTCACAGTTAGTTATTGTTGAAATTCTATGTGAAATAAAAATAGAAGTAAATTTTTTATCCATTGATTTTAGTGCATTATTTATCTTTAAGTCTGTATTCATATCTACAGCACTTAAACTATCGTCTAAAATTAGTACTTCAAAAGGCTTTAATAAACCTCTTGCGATAGAAATTCTCTGTTTTTGACCCCCAGATAAATTTCCACCATTATCAATTACAACTGTTTCATATTTAGATGAGAAATTTAGAATTTCATCATGAATAGATGAAACTTCAGTTGCATTAAAAACTGATTTATCATCAATATTATCATTTGTAATCTTAACATTCTCTAAAATTGACATATTAAATAATTCACTATCTTGCATAATTGCAGAAATCTTTTCTCTAAGATATCTTTTATTTATTTCTTTAATATTAATTCCATCAATAAGAATTTCTCCACTTGTAACTTCAAACAATCCCAAAAGTAAATATACAATCATACTCTTTCCACTACCAGTAGAACCAATAACTCCAAGACTTTCGCCTGCATTTATAGCAAAACTAATATCATCTAAAACTGTATTATCATTTATTACTAAGCTAACATTTTTAAATTCAATTTTTTCAGAGAAAGATACATCTCTAATACCATATTCATAATCTTCTTCTGGCAAATCTAAAACTTCATAAATTCTAGAAATTGAAACACTTGCTTTTGCCATATCACTAAGTAACTGTCCCATTTGTCTAATAGGCCAAATAATCATATTTATATAGATGACAAAAGCTATCAAATCCCCAAAATTCATTCTACCGGAAATAGTTTCATAACCTCCTACAACTAGAATTATTGCAAGTTGCAAGAAAGTTAAAAAGTCATTTACAGCTCTAAATTTCGCAGAAGTCTTCATAAATTTATTTTGAGTTATATTAAATTCTTCGTTTTTTTCTCTAAAGAGTTTTAAAATATAATCCTCTCTATTAAATGCTTTTATAACTCTAATATTAAATAAAGCTTCTTTTATGAATACCATAAGTTGACTTTCAGCTTCATCTGTCTCTTTAAAAATCTTTCCAATTTTGCCATAAAAAACATAAGATAAAAATGATATAACTATACAAAGACTTATACTTATCATAGCAAGTTTTAAATTTATTAAAGACATAACAATAATTACTAAAACAATTGTCGCAATTGATCCGAAAGCATTTACTAGCTGAGTTGAAAATAACTTTCTAACAGTCTCTATATCAGAAGAACTTCTTTGAATCAAGTCTCCAGTTGAATAATCATTTAAGCATCTTATATCTATATTTAAAAATTTATTATACATTTTTTCTTTTAAATTATAAATTAAATTTTCACAAGCGACATTAGAGTAATAATTTCTTAAAAAAATAAAAATACAACTAATACCTGTTAAAAATACTATTACAAAAGCTAATATGTATATATGACTTCTTAGAAAATCTCTACCTCCGATAAGATTAACAGCTTTCTCTAAAATATCGTATTTATACTCTTTATCGCCAATTATTGAATCCACAGTAATCATGATTACAATAGGTGTAAGCCCGGAAAAAATTTGTATAAAAATTGTAGAAATCATAGAAAGAAAGTAAGTCAGTCTATTATTCTTTAAAATCTTCCAAAAAAGTTTAATTTCTTTCAATACATCACCTCAAAATATACTTACTTATATTTTAATCTAATTTGAAAAAAAAGGCAAATTTAATTACATTTATATGGGTATAATACAATAAGAGGTGATTTTATGTGCACTACTTTTTCAATTAACAGAAATGGTGAAACACTACTTGGACGAACAATGGATTTAAGAGTCCATCATAGATATGAATTTAAATATTTTCCTGAAAACTTCAATTATGAAGAAGATGTTTTTGGAAATAAATTATATACAAAATACAAAATTATGGGAGCAACTTTTAAAGATTATGACAATCTAATTGATGGAATCAATGAAAAGGGACTTTTAGGATGTACTAATTCTTTTAGAAATGCAATTAGCTTTAAAACTGAACCTATAGAATCTAAATTAAATTTAACATCAACTAAGATTTTAAATGTATTTTTGACAAATTGTGAAACACTTGAAGATATAAAAAATTTAGCTCCAAAAATATATATAATTGAAAAATCTCTTGTTGATGACACTAACTTTTCAATACATTTTCACTATATGTTTACAGACAAAAATAATAAAAGTCTTGTTTTAGAAATCGAAGATGGTAATTTAAAAGTTTATGAAAATAAATATAATGTAATGACTAATAGTCCAAGTTTTGCAAAACATATAAGAAATTTAGAAAAATACCTAGAAAAAGGAGAATTAAAAGGAAATATTTATACTCCTACAAAAAGATTTATACGAGCTTACATAGAGTTACAAAACTTAAAAGAAAATAATCTTTTTGAAAACAATGAAAATATTTTATTTAATTCTTTGAAAAAATTTACAATAAAAAAAGAGGACATAGAAAATATTTCAGAAGAATCACAAAATATAACTTTATACTATTCTATTACTAATTCCAAAACTTTAAAATACTTTTTAAAATATACAAATAAAGAGAATATAAATACATTTTCTTTTGATGATTTTAAAGATGAGAAAAATAAAATAACTGTTCAGTTTAAATAAAAAAGACTTTACATTGTTGTAAAGTCTTTTTATTATTTTATTCAAATACTATTTTATATTTTTCTTTTATTTCTTTTGTTGTATTTAAAAGCTCAGTAATTATTTTCTTTGCTACCTCTTTTGACTGTTCAAAAACTCCGCTTTCTCTAGCATCAGCCTCAGCATTTTCCTTGCCACTTTGAGTAAATTGTGCATAATCATCAATTTTAACTGGATTAAAAATAGAATTAGTTTCATCATAAACTTTTATTGATTTCATATCTATCTCATTAGATAATACTTTTGATTCAGGTAAAGTAACCTTTATTGTTTTACTACCTTCGTCAACTTCAATTTTTGTTTCCGCAAAATCAATACCTAATTTTAAAACTCCAGTATAAGTTAAAATAAAACTTGATTTTGTAAATGGTAATTTAATATTAAATAAAGTATTCCAGTCTTCTCTACTAGCCAATTGTTTATACTTATATTGTATAGTTGACATCTCCTTTATTTCTTTAATTTGAACCCCTATAGTTTCATTAGTAATTTTTGGTTTCCCATTATCAGTTCTAAACCACAAATAAGAGCCTCCTGCAATTACTATAACTAGTAAAATAACCATAGGCATTGAAATAGTTTTTTTCAAAAAACCTTTTACATCCATTTTCATTTTTGAAAATCCTCCTAAATAAATATATTTACGTAACCATTATATATATATATATATATATGATGTCAAGTATTTTTTTCATTAAAAAAAATGGCAAATAAATTATATTTTATTCGCCATTTCAATTATTTTTTTAAATCTATGATTTACTCCTGATTTACTAATCTTTAAAATATCTGCCAATTCTTTTAATGAATAACTTGGATTTTTTAATCTTAGTTCACAAAGATCGAGTAAATTTTTATCTATATTTTTTTTACCATATCTTTTATAAAGTTTATTTATTGCATCAATTTGTGCAAAAGAAGTATTTAAAGTCTTATCTAAATTTGCAGTTTCACAATTTGTAAGTCTGTTTGTATTATTTTTTATTTCTTTAATCATTTTAGTTTCTTCAAACTTAAACAAACTATTTACAGTTCCTATTAACGAAAGAAAATCAGAAATAAGTTCACTATCTTTTACATATACAATATATAGTCCCTTTTTTTCAAGACTCTTTGCTTTTATTCCAAATATTTTTAAATACTTAATTACAAGTTTAGCTAACTCTTCTGAATTTAAAGTAAATTCTAAATGGTAACTCTTATCTGGATTTGTAACTGAACCAGCTCCTAAGAAAATTCCACATAAAAAGTTTTTAATAAAATTTTTGCTTTTAACAGAATCTTCGTATAAATCATCTTTTGGAAAAAGACTATCTAAATCTGAGAAAAATGCATCTTTTAAAAATTTCTTTGAAATTTCCTCATCTTCAATTACAATTTTATAAACATTATTTTTTCTTAAATTAGAAATCTTAGACACCATTATTTTTCCATCATAAGAATATAAAAATTTAAATAGTTTAAAGATTCTTCTAATAATTGAATTATTAGTTGTTTCAAATCTAATAATAAAAGCAAAATTACTAAAAACAATTGTTCCATTTGTTCTTATAAAAGCACAAAGTTCAGAAATAGCAGTTTCTCTATCTTCTATTTCTCTTCTTGAAAGTTCATTTTTTAAATCAATTGAAAAAGCCATTATTATCTTTTTTTCTTTCTCTTTTCATAAAAATAATTAGCACTCTTTAACATATTTCTTTCCGCATCATGTTTTACTAATTTCATAGCTTTATCATATGGTAAAAATATAGCTTCTACAAAACCTTCCTCCCTTTGAGGAATTAAATTTAAATCTTCAGGCTCCATATAAAAATAATGAACTGTCTTTTTTACTTTTTCGCCGTCATTATGTTGATAATCATACTTTACAAATCCCAAGTACTTTTCAATCTTAGCACTTATTCCAGACTCTTCTTGTACTTCTCTTATCGCAGCAAGTTCAATAGTTTCATTATTCTCAAGTCTACCCTTAGGTAGAACCCAATCGTTACTAAACTTCTTCAATAACAGAAATTCGCCATTGTGAATAACAACTCCACCAGCACTAACTTCTAGCATACACCCTCCTATTATCTTGTCTCATATCTTCCTAATATTATACCATGAAATTAGCTTACATTCAAATTATACTATTATATTTGATTATAACAGAGAAATTATGTTATAATATGTCTTGTGTATTTCAGATAAAAAAACAAATAATAAAGGAGATTTTAAATGAAGTTAGGAATAGTTGGACTACCAAATGTAGGTAAGAGTACATTATTTAATGCAATTACAAAAGCCGGAGCTGAATCAGCAAATTATCCTTTCTGTACAATAGATCCTAATGTAGGTCTTGTAAATGTACCTGATGAAAGATTAAATAAATTAACAGAACTTTATAACTCAAAAAAAACAATCCCTGCTGTTATAGAATTTTATGATATTGCAGGTCTTGTAAAAGGTGCAAGTAAAGGTGAAGGTTTAGGAAATAAATTCCTATCTCATATTAGAGAGGTTGATGCTATCGTTGAAGTAATAAGATGTTTTGAAGATGAAAATATTGTCCATGTTGATGGAGAAGTTAACCCTTTAAGAGATGTTGAAACAATAAACTTAGAACTTATATTATCCGACCTTGAATTAGTTGAAAAAAGATTAGAAAAAGCTAGAAAATCTTTAAAGGGAAATAAGAGCTTTAAAGAAGAAGTTGATCTTTTAGAAAAAATATTACCAGTTTTAGAAGAAGGAAAATCAATTAGAACATTAACATTTGACGACAATGAAAAAGCTATATTAAAGAACTTTTCTCTACTAAGCGTAAAACCTATCATCTACGTAGCAAATGTAAATGAAGATGATATGTTAGATGAAGGCCGAAATAATGAATATGTAAAAGTATTAGCAGACTTTGCAAAAAAAGAAAATTCTGGTATTGTAGTTATCAGTGCTCAAATCGAAAAAGAAATTTCTGAACTTGAAGATGATGAACAAGTTGAATTTTTAAATGATTTAGGTATTTCTGAAAGTGGTGTTTCTAAATTAATTAAAGAAAGCTACAGCCTTTTAGGTCTTATGAGCTTTTTAACAGCTGGCCCAGAAGAAACTAGAGCTTGGACTATTAAAATTGGAACAAGTGCTGTAAATGCCGCAGGAAAAATTCACTCAGATATTCAAAGAGGTTTTATTAGAGCAGAAATAGTAAATTATGATGATTTAATTTCACTTGGAAGTATGGTAACGGCTAGAGAAAAAGGTCTTGTTAGACTTGAAGGTAAAGAATATATTATGCAAGATGGAGATGTAGTTTACTTTAGATTTAATGTTTAATATAAAAAACAAAAGACTGTGTTTAAAACACAGTCTTTTTTTATTTTCCTAAAATATTTTTTACTTCATCATCTTTTAATTCGTAATTATAAAATAATTTGTAAAATTCTTTTACTTCTTTTTCCATATCATAATTATATATTTCTGGATAAACTAGATTTCCTAACCATTTCATACCAATTACTCTATTAATTGCTGGTGGTCTACCAAAGAAATTATAAGGTCCAATTGGAGCATAAAATACTTTATTTTCTTTTACAGCTTTTAAAGTTTTAAAAGTTTCTTCGCCTTTAATTTGGTAAGCTAATTCTTTTGATTCAAATATTAATAAGTCTGGATTTGCCTCTGATAATTTTTCAAATGGAATTTCATTTCCTGTTCCACCTTGAACCTTTTCTACTGTAATAGCATTTTGAGCACCTATAAATTCAATAATATCTGCGTGAATAGAACCTTTTGCATTTGCATTAAGTCCTGCTTTTCCTCCACCATAGTATACTTTTTTAACATCTTTAATCTTTGCTTTATTTTCTTCGATTTCTTTATAAGTTTTTTTGATATATTCTGAAAGTTCCTTTCCTCTTTCTTTATTTCCTAAAACTTCAGCAAGTCTATCAAAAGCTTCTGGTAATTTTTCAAGAGTTAATTCTATGAAAACTACAGGAATTTTTAATTGTTCTTGTAATTTATTCAAATCTTCTTCAATTCCCTTTTTCTTTTCACCCATATCAATTATAACATCGGGTTTGGCATTAATAACAGCTTCCATGTTAAGATTTGCTTTCTTTCCATAAAACGCTCCAAATTCTGGTAAATTTTTTAATTGATCTGAGACATATTTTTCAGTACCCTTTGAGAATTTTGATGCAACACCAACTAATTTGTTAGGCACAAAAATATGCAACATAACTTGAGCTGAATTTCCTGATGGTGCAACCCTGTCAATTTTTTGTTTTAAAGTAACTTCTCTTCCTAAGTCATCTTTAAAAACTCTTGTTTCTTCTTTTGTCTCTGTTTGTTCAGTTTTCTTTTCTGAAGGTTTGGAACAAGCTGTAAATAAAAGTCCAAAAGTCAAACAAAGAGCTAAAATTCTTTTAGATTTTTTCATATATCCTCCTTATTTACCACTACAATGGCTGTATTTTTAGGTTTAGAATAATATTTTGTAAATACCTCACCATTGTAAGTATAATCTATATCTTTTACATTAGATATCAATTTTTTCCCATCTTCGCCATACCATTTATCTAAGTATTTTAAAACTTCTTCTTCATCTTTTAATGGTTGACCAAATTCGTATGTTTGCCTATAAATTTTATAAGGAATTTTCCTTTCTTCTAGAAATGTGCAAATATCTTGAATTGTATTTTTATTACGATTATGAACAATATTTTTTTCGACATCGTTTCGTATTATAATCATCCTTTTATTAAATAAATTATAAAAATTGTAAAAATAATCTTCAATATTCCCAAAATGGCTAAATAAAATATTATCTGGTTTCCCAATTTTTTCAACAAGTTCCCCATTATAACAATTAGAACAAATAGTTTTGAAATTTTTAATATTTTTCTTTGAAATGCTATCTCCAAGAATTCCTAATACATGTTCATCATAATCTACTCCGATTATATCGCTGAAATAATCTGATAATTTCATAGGTAAAATTCCTAAACCACAGCCAAAATCAACAAGACTTTCTCCTTCTGGAATGATTTTTTTAATTTCCAATTTCATATTATCGTGATATTTAGTATATTCTGAAGCTACTAGATACCATTTTATTCTATCTTCATTCCAAAACATAGTCTTTTCTAACCTCCTTATAATCAGGAATACAATACTTACCATCTTGTGTTTCTATTAGATTTATAGGAACATTGTATAATTTTTCTAATGTTTCTTTATTTAAAATTGAGATAGTCCCAAATTGACTTTCCTTATTTTTCTTAATAATTAATATTTTATCAGCATAAGTTAAAGCATGATTTGGATTATGAGTTGTAATTAAAAAACCTATATTTTTTTTCTTTAATGAATTACAAATTTCCATAATTTTAAGTTGGTTTCCATAATCTAGATTAGCAATAGGCTCATCCATAAAAATATAATTATTAGCTTGTAACAATGCTCTTGCAATTAGCACAAGCTGTCTTTCTCCACCACTAATTTGTCTATAATTTTTATCTTTTAAATACGAAATTCCTAAAGTTTTTAAAAACTCAACAGATTTTTCATAATCTTCCTTAGTCGTTTTATAAAAAAATCCATCTTTTTTAGAATAATTTCCCATTAATATAACATCAATAACCTTATAATCAAAAGCTGGAAAATGAATCTGTGGAATATATGAAATAAATCTCGAAAGTTTTTTACTATCTAATTCTTTTAAATCAAAATCATCAATAATTACATTTCCATTTTTAATAGGAATTAGTTTTAAAAGTGCTTTTAATAAAGTTGATTTTCCAGCCCCATTTTCTCCTAAAATGCAGATTATCTCTCCTTTATTTAATGAAAAACTAATATCTTTTAATATTTCATTCTTCCCATAAAAAACATTTAAATTTTTAACCTCTATCATAATCTCTACCTTTTTTATAAATCAAATACAAGAATATTGGAGCTCCGATAAAAGAAGTAACTATTCCAATTGGAATTTCTGATGTAGTAATATTTCTACATAAAATATCTACTACAAGTAAAAAACTTGCCCCTAAAAGACCTGATGCTGGTATTACAAATCTATAATCGTCCCCAAAAATAAGTCTTGCAAAATGTGGAATTATTAGACCAATCCACCCAATTACTCCTGTTACAGCAACACTTGATGCTGTCATTAATGTAGCAAAAAATATTATAATAAATCTTATTTTTTCAGTATTAAGTCCAAGTGTTTTTGCCTCTTCTTCTCCCATTGTAAATATATTAATTTCAATCTTATATAAATTTGAAACGATAAGTCCGATTACAATTGGGAAAAATATAAATTTAAAATCTATCATTTTTACTGATGCAAAAGAGCCCATCAACCAATATGTTATGCTTGGAAGCTGATTTTCTGTATCTGCAACAAGTTTTACAAAAGATATTAAAGAAGAAAATAAACTACCTATCATCATTCCAGTTAAAATAAGCCCTAAAATTCTATCACTTCTAAAAATTTTACTTAAAGTATAAGTTACAAAAACAGAAAGAATTCCTAAACTAAAAGATAAAAGTGTTATTTCAAAAAAATTAAAATACATAAGTATTCCAAAAGCACAGCCAAAAGCTGCAGCTTGTGTAGTTCCCAAAATATCGGGACTTACCATAGGATTTTTTAAAAGACCTTGATATAACGCTCCACTTGTTGAAATTCCAGCTCCAACAAGTATAGTACATAATACACGGGGAATCCTTATATTCCAAATAACTGTACTTGCAGGTGAATTATCAACTATTCCATAAAAAATTCTATCTATAATCACTTTTATTACATCAAAAAATTTAATTGGATATCTTCCAATACTAAAAGACATAATAAAAGATAAAATCAAAAAAAATACTAAAAATATAAATTTTATTCTTGTCTTTTTTTCAGTCATTTCTATCTTCTCCAAAAACTATAACGTTATATAGATTATAAAGTATTAATATGAAAAAGTCAATTAAATTATTAATTATTCATATATAAAATTTTAAAATTTAATTAAACAATTAATATTCGCAAGATATTATAGTTTTTAGCGAACTTTTTCACAGAAAAACTTGACAGTTATAAATATATATGATATGCTCACTTTAGAAATATATTGTGTAAAAAATAGGAGGTTCTGTTATGACATCAAAAGAATTATATCTTAGAATATTATTTACTATTCTAATAATTCAAAGTGTATATATTCATAAAAAATATGTTGTACCGACATTAAAAAATAATGGGACTTATGAAGGATATAAATTGTATTTAAGAATTGGGTTAACAGTTGTTACTTCGATTGTACTTTATATGGCGTACATTTTGTTTCTCGCCCGATAAACTCTTATAAAAAATATATGAAAATTTGGAGGTGCTATTATGACATCAAGAGAATGGTTTCTTTTTGTGTTATCTTGTATTATGATTTTTAATATACAGATACTTTATAAAAAATTTGTAATACCTAGTATAGAAAAAGAAAAAAATATATCACTTAAAAAATTTGTAATATATAGTAGAATTGTATATTTTATAATTGTTGTAGGCTTACTTTATTTTATGATATTTTTTAGGTATTAATCTTAATGTATAATTTCAAAATTTATATATAAATAGCATAAAAAAATCCCACCTTTCCACGATGCTTCGCTCCGGGTTGGTTCCTGGTAACCTTATTGCTTCACAATAAAAAAAGTAATGTTTTTGTTAACATTACTTTTTTCATATAATAATAATATACATTGTAAAAAATTTTTCTCTATTAGTCATTCAGACTTAAAAATTCTTCTAATGTAAGTTTGTTTTTTAAATTATTCATACTTCTATAACTCTTCAATTTTAAAATGTTCTAATTCTCTATCACTTCTTACAATATATTGTTTATTTGCACGAAAATTAAATTCTATTTTTTCTTCAAATAATACATTATCAATCTTACTTTTATAATATTGATTCACTCTTTGTACATTAACTTCATGTATTCCCTTAGCTATTAACATTTTATTATTAAAACAAAAAAGAGCTATTTTTGAGAAATGAAGATACTCTCCATCAACATGCGAAATTCTTATCCCTCTAGTTCCAATAACATTTTCTTTAGGATAATCATTTCTATTTACTCTTTCAAAATAGACTACAGCATATTCTGGATTTTGGCGTTTCCAAGATCTTATTTTTAGATTATATATATAAAATACTATACCTAAAGTAAATAAAAAAAATAATATACAAACTATTAAAAAAACAACTACTCCTATCATATTATTCCCTTTCTTTTTTCTTCTAAAATTAATTAATTTTTATCATTGTATCATAATATACAATATGAATCAAATACAAAAAAGTTTAGAAACTTCTTTAAAGTACAATAGTAAATATATTTACATATTATTATTTATGTTTAATAACTAATGAGAACCCCACCCTTTCACGATGCTTCGCATCAGGTGGGTTCCTGCAAACCTTGTTGTTTCACAATAAAAAAGTAATGTTTTCATTAACATTACTTTTTTCATATAATAATTTTATACATTGTAAAAATTTTTCTATATTAGTCGTTCAGTCTTAAAAATTCTTCTAATGTAAGTTTGTTTTTTATTATTTTGTTCGCATTTTCTACTCCAACATAGCGGAAATGCCAAGGTTCAAATCTAAAATTAGTTTTATCTTCTTGGTTTTCAGGATAGCGAAGAATAAATCCATACTTATGAGCATTTTTGGTAAGCCATTTAAATTCTTCTGTATCTTTAAATTCTTCTTTTAGATTTGTTGCCTCATCTTTACCAAAAATATCTATACTTTGTCCAATTTGTGATTCATTATGCCCTGCAGTAGCATATAAAGCATAATTTACATTTCTATCAGACTTAGGAGCGCTTTTATGAAGTTCTTTTTGTTCGTCATAGCTTATATAAGATTTATATAAATCTAAAGTTATTTTTTCTCTATTTGCATCAATTTTCATTAATTCAAATTGTTTTTCAACAAATTTATCAAATTTAGGATCAAAATCACTTGGTAATCCATACTCAGTATTAACTAATAAAATACCTTTTATTACTTTGAAATTTTTATCTTTAGATACATTCTCTATATTTTTACTTTTTACAAAATAAAATTTTTCGCCAAGTTTTATTTTACTTACACCGTCTTTATATCCAAATACTTCAACATATTTATTTTTTTCTATTTTCCCATTTTCTTTTTGTAAATCAGAACTATCATAAATAGATGTTTTTTCAACAGTTTTTGCATAATTTGTTAAACTTTCTGAAAAATCAGACACTTCTGGTATGCTTATATTTTCAAAATTATAAGGCATCTTCTTTTCGTTTTCTAATTTTTTGTTTTTATTTTGAACATAAAAAAATATTATTGAAGTAATTATTATTATAAAAATTGATGAAATGATAATAACTTTTCCATTTTTTACTTTTTTCAAAATTACCCTCTATCTTTTCTACATTAATATATAATTAAAGGGATTTAGAAAACTAAATCCCTTAAACTACTTTTTATTCAACATCTAATACTTTTCTTCCTTTATACATTCCTGTGTCAGGATTAACTCTGTGAGGTACAACCAATTCATTAGTTTCAGGATCTCTAACTAGAGCCACTTTAGGTAGTCTATATGAAGATGCTCTTCTTTTGTCTCTTTTTGCTTTTGAAGTTTTTCTCTTTGGTACTGCCATTAATAACACCTCCTCTGAATTTTATAACATATACCTCCGTTTCAAACGGATAACAGAAGTATTATACTACAAAAAAATTAATTTGTCAACATTATTTTACTAAATTCATAGTATCTCTCGCAATCATTAATTCTTCATTTGTAGGAACAACTAAAACTTTTACTCTTGAGTTATCAGCTGAAATAATAGCTTCTTCTCTTGTGTCATTCTTAGCATCATCAATAATGATTCCATATTCTTCCATATTTTCTAATATTAATTTACGCATTGAAGCTGAATTTTCTCCAATACCACCTGCAAATGAAATAGCATCAATATGACCTAATTCTGCCATAAATCCACCTACATATCTTCTTACTCTAGTAATAAACATATCTAATGCAAGTTGAGCTCTTTCATTTCCTTTTTCAGCAGCTTCTTCTAAATCTCTAAAATCTGAACTTAATCCAGAAACTCCTAGAACTCCGGATTTTTTATTTAAAATTTGATTCATTTCATCAGCTGAATATCCTTTTTCATTCATTAAGAATGTCATAACTGTAGGGTCAATATCCCCACTTCTTGTTCCCATTAAAAGACCTTCTAACGGAGTTAATCCCATTGTTGTATCATAACATTCTCCGTTTTTAATTGCTGCGATTGATGATCCATTTCCTAAATGAACAGTTATAACATTTAAGTTTTTCTTGTCTGTATTTAATAATTCAGCAGTTCTTAAAGTTACATATCTATGGCTTGTTCCATGGAAACCGAATTTTCTAAGTCTATAATCTTCATAGTATTCATAAGGAATCGCATACATAAATGTTCTTGCAGGCATAGTTTGATGGAATGCTGTATCAAATACTGCAACATTTTTCTTTCCTGGAACTAAGCTTTCACAAGCTTCAATACCCATTAAGTTTGCAGGGTTATGTAGCGGTCCAAATTTAATAAATTCTTTAACTTTTGCTTTAACATTTTCATCAATTATACATGAAGCAGTTAATTTATCTCCACCGTGAAGTACTCTGTGTCCAATTGCATTAACTTCATCTAAGCTTTTAACAACTCCGTATTTTTCGTCAACAAGAGCATCAAATACATGTTTAATAGCTGCTGTATGATCTTTCATAGCTTCTTCAACAACTAATTTTTCACTTCCAACTTTGTGAGTTAATTTTGAACCTTCAATACCAATTCTTTCAACTAATCCTTTACATAATACACTTTCATCAGTCATATCAAATAATTGATATTTTAAAGATGAACTTCCACAGTTAATAACTAAAATTTTCATTAATGTCCTCCTAAATTGTTTAAAAACATATTTTACATACATAAATATTTTACTATTTTGAGCTTAATAAGTCAATACAATTTTATATTATTATAAAAAATCTAAAAATTTTTTAATAAAAAATTATAAAACAAAAAACAGAAATTCTTTAGAATTTCTGTTTATAATTTTCTTATTTTTTTACTGTAATTTTATTTTCAGTTCCATTTAATAGTCTAATAATATTGCTCTTATGTCTAAATATAGTAAGTCCTGCTAAAAATACAAATGTTAATAAAACATTAGTATCTCTATAACCAAAAATTATATATGATATAGGTAAAGCAGATGTTGTTGCCAACATTGATCCTAATGAAATATATTTAGTTAATAAAACTATAGCTATAAAAAATGTAATAGCTAAAATTGCAACTTTATAGTCTAAAAATATAATAAAACCAAAAGATGATGCTATTCCCTTACCGCCTTTAAAATTCAAAAATACAGGCCAATTATGACCTAAAACAACAAAAATTCCAGCTAATAATACACCATTTAATCCTAAAAGTTTCATTCCTATAAAACAAGCTAATATTGACTTTAAAACATCAATAATAAAAGTCAAAGCTCCCGCTTTTAATCCAAAAACTCTTAATGCATTTGTTGTTCCAGCATTTTTACTTCCATAATCTCTAATATCTTTATTGAATAATAATTTTCCGAAAATCATTCCTCCGGATATATTACCTAAAAGATATGAAATAATAATACAACTGATAACTTTAAACATTTTCTTCTCCTCTTGCTCTAAGTTCAAAAACTATAGGTGAAGAAGTAAATGAGAAATTCTTCCTAATTTGATTTTCTAAATATCTTAAATAAGAAAAATGCATCAATTCTACTTTATTAACAAATATAACAAATTTCGGAGGTCTAACCGAAACTTGACTTGCATAAAATATTTTAAGTCTTTGTCCTTTATCTGTCGGTGGTGAATTATGAACTACTGCATCATTAATAATATCGTTAAGAATTCCTGTTGAAATTCTTGTACTATAATTTTCATCTGCAATTTTTATAGCATCAAAAAGTTTATCTATTCTTTGACCAGTTTTAACTGAAATGAAAACTAATTGTGCATAAGGAACAAAACTTAATTTAGTTCTAATATCATCTTCAAAAGCCTTATAAGTTTTATTATCTTTTACTATTAAATCCCATTTGTTAACTGCAATAATTAAAGCCTTATTTTGCTCTTTAGCAAACCCTATAACTTTTGTATCTTGCTCTGTAACACCTTCAGTAGCATCTATTAAAAGAATAGCAATATCAGATCTTTCAACTGCATTTAAAGTTCTAACAACACTATATCTTTCCAAATTTTCAGTTATATTCTTCTTTCTTCTAAGTCCTGCAGTATCAGTAAAAATATAAGTTTTTCCATCAATCTCAACTCTTGAATCAATAGAATCTCTTGTTGTTCCTGCAATATCAGAAACAATCATTCTCTCTTCACCTAAAATTCTATTCATAAGAGAACTTTTACCTACGTTAGGTTTTCCGATTAAAGCAATCTTAGTTACATCATCCTCTTCTCCAGTATATTTGTTTTCAGGAAACTCTCGAATAATTTCATCAAGTAAATCTCCAAGTCCAAATCCTTGAGTAGCAGAAATAACATTTAATTTTTCATAACCAAGTTCGTAAAACTCATATACTTCAGCTGGTGTCTTGTGACTATCAATTTTATTTATTGCAAGAACAATTGGTTTTTTTGTTCTTCTTAAATAGTTTGAAATTTCTCTATCTTCATCCATCAAACCATTTTTTCCATCTACAACAAATAAAATTACATCAGCATTCTCCATAGCAACATCTGCTTGAGCTTTAATTTTTTGTAAAATTATATCATCACTATTAGGCTCTAATCCACCTGTATCACACAGAATAAAATGTTTGTTTTGCCATTCAGCATCTTGATATAATCTATCCCTTGTAACACCTGGAGTATCTTCAGTAATAGCTATTCTTTTATTAATAAGTTTATTAAAAAGTGTTGACTTTCCAACGTTTGGACGTCCAACCACACAAACTAAAGGTCTTTCCATAACTTCACCTCCATCTTCTTAATATATATTTTATCATATTTTATTATTTAAAAAAATAAGCTCCTTAGAAGGAGCTCATTATTATACTGGATAAATAGAAACTTGTTTTTTATCTCTACCTTTTCTTTCAAATCTTACAACACCAGAAACTTTAGCAAAAAGTGTATCATCTCCACCCTTACCAACATTTACTCCTGGGTGTATTTTTGTTCCACGTTGTCTAACTAAAATATTTCCTGCAAGAACGAATTGTCCATCCCCTCTTTTAGCACCTAATCTTTTAGCTCTACTATCACGACCGTTTTTAGTACTACCTAAACCTTTTTTACTAGAAAAAAGTTGTAAATTCATTTTTAACATACTCTACACCTCCTTATAATAAATCTCAATATATTTATTATATTCTTTTTTCAATGATATAATGCCAACTTCAAAAGTTCTAATTATAGTCTGAACATCTCTAATCTTATAATCATCCAAGTTATCAATATCTATCATCATTCTTAAATATCCATCTCCTACTTCTAAATCCATGTTCTTTGAATCTAAAGCACAAATTTTTTCAATAGCATTTGGTGTATTTATTGATAAAATAGACAATGATGCACAAAGAATATCATTTTCTTCACTAAAATCAGCATGTCCATCCATTTCAAATCCATAATATAAATCTTTTTTCTTAAAAATATAAATATTAGTCATTAAAATACGATACTTTCAATCTTAACTTTTGTAAATGGTTGACGATGTCCTTTTTTCTTTCTATAATTTTTCTTAGCTTTAAACTTGAAAATTATAACTTTTTTTCCTCTTCCGTGTCTTTCAACAGTACCTTCAACCTTAGCTCCTTCAACTACTGGAGAACCAACTTTAATATCTCCATCTTTAGAAACTAAAAGAACTCTATCAAAAGATACTTTAGAACCTTCTTCAACATTTAATTTTTCAACAAAAATACTTTGTCCTTCTTCAACTTGGTATTGTTTACCACCAGTTTCAATTATTGCGTACATAGTGCACCTCCTCATTCTTAAGACTCGCCGAAATTAGGTGCTATGCTTTAAAAACCTAATCCGTGCGGTAACACAACAAGTAGTATATCATAAAAAGAACAAAAAATCAAGGATTTTCAAATTTTTTTAGTTGAAAAATAGAATCAATCATCAGTATCGTTATAAACATCTAAATTTCAACGTTTTCGGCATATTTATATTATTTTAATTTTATGATATAATTATTGTAACCTTGTCCTTATGACAAGACTATAATAAATTCATCAAAATTACTTGATAGTGATTTTATGTTTTTAAAATTTGTTTTTTTACTTTTAAAACTAGATAAAAAGGTAATTAATATAAATTTAAATGATTGTTCTTTGAGGAGGTTTTTTATGTCAGGAAAAAAAATAAAAAGTATACAATCGAAAAATAAAAAAGACAAAGAAAGTCCTTTAAAACCCTTTTTAAGAATTTTAAGTATTACAATATTGGCAATCTTAATGATTGGAGCAGGTATAACTGGTATTTTTGCAACAACTTTTGTTGATATTATGAAAGATGCTCCTGTTGTTGATACATCTAATATGAATGATCTTATGATTCAATCATCAAAAATTCTTGATAGAGATGGAAATGTGGTTGAGAAAATAGAAAATTTAGAGAACAGAACTATTGTAAAGCTAAGTGATGTACCTCAGCATTTAATAGATGCTTTTATTTCTATCGAAGATGAAAGATTTTATTCTCATAATGGTGTTGACCCTATTGGTATTGCAAAGAGTCTTTTAGATACTGCTAGAGGTAGACTTAGAGGTGGTTCTACAATTGCACAACAGTTAGCGAGAAATATGTATCTTTCAAATGAAAAGAAAATAGAAAGAAAATTAAAGGAAGCATACCTTGCTATTAAAATTACTGATAGCATAAAAAGAGAAGGTGTTCTTGAGGCTTATTTAAATAGAGTATTCTTAGGACAACACTCTTACGGCGTTCAATCTGCAAGTCAAGGTTACTTTTCAAAAGATGTTAAAGACTTAACTATTGCAGAGTCAGCTCTTCTTGCAGCTATTGTTCAAAGTCCAACAAATTATTCTCTTTATAAAACTATTAAGCCTGAAGATGTAAGTGATGAAGCTTCAGTTATTAAAGACTTAAATATAGGAGGACAAATATACAAGGCTGTATATAATCCTAAAGTTTTAGATAGACAAAAATATGTTTTGAAAAAAATGTATGAACTTAAAAAAATAACCAAAGAACAATACGAAGAAGCAATTAATGAAGATGTTTTTGCTGCTATAAAACCAAACAAAGGTTTTGAAAGAGAAGTTTCAACTTACTTCACCGAATATGTTAAATATCAAGTTGCTGAAAAGTTAATGAAAAAATATAATTATTCAAAAGAAGACGCTTGGGACAAAATTTACAATGGAGGTTTAACAATCCATTCAACAATGGATCAAAACATTCAAAAAAAATTAGAAAATCTTTACAGTAATTTTGCAAGTGTTATGAATGCTCCAAAAAGCGGTGGACCTGCATTTGCATCGTTTAATAGAGATAAATCAGGTAATATTACGGATGCAAAAGGAAAAGTAATATTTTATAAAAAAGCTAATCTTTTAGATGGAAATAATGGTATTATAATTCCAAAAGGAGAATTTACTGTTAATGAAGATAAATCATTAGTCTTAAAGAGTTCAAGAGTAACAGTTTATCAAAATGTTCTTTCAATAGCTAGTTTTTATACTATTAATAATCAAAATAACTTAGTTACTCATGGAATTGGAAATTTCCAAATCCCTGAAGATAAATTAACTAATGAGGGAGAAAAAACTTTTAAAATTTCTGCAGATTTCTTTGAAACATACAAAGATTTCTATAGTGTAAATAATAACGGAAATTTAGTTTTAAATTCTAAATATTTCCAAATTGATGAAAATGGAACTGTTCAACCTCAATCATCTTCTGTTGTAATTGACCACACTAATGGTGAATTAATTGCAATAATTGGTGGTAGAGAAACAACTGGTCGTCCACTAAATAGAGCTTATAGAGTTCCTAGACAACCAGGTTCTACAATGAAACCATTAGGAGTTTATACTCCTGCATTAGATAACGGATTTACAGCCGCTACTGGAATTGATGACGCCCCACATTATAACGACAAAGGTGAATTATGGCCTAAAAACTGGTATAATGGATATAGAGGTTTACAAACATTAAGAACAAGTCTTGTGCAATCTATAAACGTAAATGCTGTTAAGGTATTAGAAAAAGTTGGAATAGAAAAATCAAAAGAATATCTAAAGAAATTCGGAATAATTAATGGAGAAAATGAATTAGATGATACTTATGTTTCAAGATCTGAAAATGTAGATTACAATGACGAAAACTTATCAAGTATGGCTCTTGGTGCCATGACAAGAGGTGTAACAACTCTTAAAATGACAGGAGCTTATGCTGCTATAGCAAATGATGGAAAATACCTTGAACCAATATCATTTACAAAAGTTGTAGATTCAACAGGAAAAGTTATATTAGAACCAGATCAAAAGCAAAATGAAGTTACTTCTAAAGAAAATGCTTTTATTATGAGAGATATTCTTAAAGGAGTACCTGATGCAATGGCACCTGGTGCAAAGCATCCAACCATAGAAGTCGCAGGAAAAACTGGTACAACAAATGATATCAGAGACTCTTGGTTTGTTGGTTTTACACCTTATTATACGATTGGTACTTGGATAGGATTTGATAATCAAAATATAGAACTTAACAACAACAATTCAATGGCTGCTACCCTATGGGGAAAGGTTAATAAAATTGTTCTTGAAGGAAAAGAAGCGAGAAAATTTGCTCCAGCTCCTGAAAATGTAATAAAAAGATATGTTTCTATGATATCCGGTTTATTAGTTCCAGAAGGAGCAGGTGGAGTATACGAATACTTCGTAAAAGGCACTGAGCCTACAAAATACGAACAACTATATTATATAATTTACAAAATTGATACAAGAAATGGTAAATTAGCTAGTTCATCAACTCCTGCACAGTATATAGAAGAAAAGAAATTCTATATAAAACCTAGTGCATATAAAGAAGGTAAAACTAGTTACTCAAGTGATGAGTTTATAAACGCACCACCTAGAGAAGTATCAGATATAGTCGATACTAATGAATCTCCAAATCCTACTGATAATAATACAAATACTAATCCTAATCCAAATAATGGAGATAATAACAATAATAACAACAACAATAATAATAACAATAATAATAACAATAACAATAACAATAATAATAACAATAATAATGGTGAAAATAATAATAACAATAATCCATAAAAAAAGAGTTGCAAATCGCAACTCTTTTTTTAATATACTTCATCAATTATTCCGCCACCAACTACAATATCATCCAAATAGAAAACAGCTGACTGTCCTTTGTTTGGCGCTCTTACAGATTTTTCAAATTCTGCAAATAATTCACTATTTTTATAATATAATAATGCTTTTGTTTCACTTTGTCCATGTCTTACTTTTACATTTACTTCTAATGGTTTTTCTAAATTATCAAATGGAATAAAATTTTCATCTCTTATCTTTATTTTGTCTTTATATAAAGCATCTTCATCAGATAATGTAACTGTATTGTCAAAAGCATTTATTTTTGATACAAAAACTCTCTTTCCAAGAGCGATTCCAAGTCCTTTTCTTTGACCAACAGTATAATAAACTATTCCATTATGTTTTCCTAGTTTTTCACCTTTTTCGTCAACGAAATAACCTTCCTTAATAAGTTCTGGATTTCTTTGTTTTATAAATAATCCATGGTCCCTATTTTGAACAAAACAAATTTCCTCACTATCTTTTTTTGAATAAGTTAAAATATCCTCATTTTTAGCTATTTCCCTTACTTCATCTTTTAGCAAATCAGCAAGTGGAAATATAGTCTTTGAAAGAACTTCTTGACTAGTATTATATAAGAAATATGTTTGATCTTTCTTAGAGTCTTTAGCTCTTTTTAAAAGATATCTATTGTAGTCTTTATTAAATTCAACCTTTGCATAATGTCCTGTAGAAATAAAATCTGCCTTTAAAGGCTTTATTTTATCTACAAAACTATTAAATTTTATATATTTATTACAAGCAACACATGGATTTGGTGTATATCCTAGAGAATATTCTCTAACAAAATTTTCAATTATCTTTTTGTCGAACTCTTCTCTAAAACTCATTGTATAATGTTTAACACCCATAGCTTCAGCAACTATTTTTGCATCCATTACAGAAGACAATGAACAACAACCTTTTTCTTCATCATATAGATGACCTTTTGGTACCAAATTCATTGTAACACCTATTACTTCATATCCTTCTTTCAATAACAAATGGCAGGCAACACAACTGTCGACCCCGCCACTCATTCCTAAAATTACTCTTTTATTCAAAACTACCTCACTAATAGCTTATAATTATTCCGCCTTCATTTTCGTAAGTAGTAGATAAACCTCTAGCGGAAACAATTAAAACATCTTTAAAATTATATTTTTCAATAATTTTTTTCTTTATTTCCTTTGCTCTTTCAAAACAATTACAATGTGTAATTACCATTGTTTTTTCTTGAAAGTTAGAACAATTTTCACCTATTGCATCAATAAGTTCACAATATGCCTTTTTTAGGCCTCTGACTTTTTTATAAATATCTATTTCTCCATCTACACCTTGCATAACTGGTTTAATAGAAAAAGCAGAAGCTATCATTGCTTTTATTTTAGAAATTCTACCATTTTTTATTAAATTATCAAGACTTTCTAAAACAAAAAATATTTTCATTTCTGAAATGTATTTTGTAACATTATCTACAATTTCTTGAAATGTCATCTTTTTGTCTATACATTCTTGTATTTTTATAGCAACTAAAGTTTCTCCAGAAGCAGCTGACTTAGTATCAAAAATATGGATTAATCTTTCGCCTTTTTCAAGTACCATAGTTTTAGCTAAACAAGCATTAGAATATGTTGCACTCAATTTGCTTGACAAAGTTAAACAAAAAATTTCCTTAGCTTGTTCAAATTTATCCATAAAAAGCTTAGGAGAAGGTGCAGCAGTTTTTATAGAACTTGCTTTTTTCATCTCTTCTATATATTTATCTATATCTAATTTTTCATCATCTAAATAATCTATATCATCAAGTTGTAATGTTAGAGGAACCATTTCAATATCTACTTTTAGTTCCTTCTTCAATTCTTCTGTAAAATCACAACAACTATCAGCTACTATGAGTCTATCTTTCATCTTATCCTAACCTCTCTTCAATAAACTTTGCAAGTTTATTAGCTTCAACTTCTAATTCTTCTTGATTTTCTCCTTCAATCATAACTCTAACTAAAGGCTCAGTTCCTGAAGGTCTTATTAAAACTCTACCATTTCCTGAAAATTTTTCTTCAATTTTATTTATTTCAGATACAATTTCTTTATCTTGTGCATAAGCATTTCTATTTTCAAGCTTAACTTTTGCATTTACTAAAACTTGAGGATATGAAACCATAAGCTCATTAAAATATGATAAATTATTTATACTACTAGCAACTAATTCGCAAATTTTTAGGGCTGTAAATGTTCCATCTCCCGTAGTACTATCATTTAAGAAAATCATATGTCCAGATTGTTCTGCACCCAAAATATAGTCATGTTCAAGCATTTGCTCTAAAACAAATCTATCTCCAACTTTAGCTGGTACAAAATCAACATCAATTGAATCTAAGTATTTTTTAAGACCAATATTACTCATAACTGTTCCAACAACAGCATTATTTGTTAATTCATCTTTTTCTTTATATGACTTAGCCATAGCTGCTAAAATATGATCTCCATCCATGATATTTCCTTTTTCATCAACAGCTAAGCATCTATCAGCATCACCATCAAAAGAAAATCCCATGTCAACATCATTTTCTAAAACAGCCTGTCTTATTACTTCCATATTTGTACTACCACAGTTTAAATTTATATTCTTCCCATCAGGAGCTGTATTTAAAGAGATTACTTCTATTCCTAATTCTTCAAATAATTTTCTAGCAATTTTATAACTAGCACCATTTCCAAAGTCAACTGCTATTTTTAAATTTGAAAAATCAGCATCAACTCTTGATTTTAAATAGTCAGCATAAATAGAAACCGCTTCTTTTTCTTCTGTGAAAATCCCTTCTTGAATTTCTCCAAAATCAAAATTTTCATCATCTAAAATACTTTCAACTCTATATTCTATTTCATCAGAAATTTTAAAACCATTTTCATTAAACACCTTAATACCATTATAAATATAAGGATTATGGGATGCTGAAATAACAGCTCCTCCAACAGCTTTAAAGTATTTGATTAAGTAGGCAACAGTTGGTGTTGGAGCAATTCCTACTGTAACTACATTAAGTCCTATTTCCAATAAACCTTTTGCTAAACTATTTTCAAGATTTTTTCCACTTTCTCTAGTGTCTCTACCAATTATAAATAATTTTTCTTCTTTATCTTTTAAAATGTATCCAACAGATTTACCTAATTTATAAGCAAGTTCATCAGTTAAATTTTCTCCATAAACTCCTCTGAGGCCATCTGTTCCAAAATAATTTCCCATTTTATCTCCTAATTAATTCTCTATAATATTCATGATTATATAAATAATCACTGTAATTATATCACAAATTATTAAAAAAATCATTAATTATAAAATAAAAAACAATTATTTAATTGCTAAATAATTGTTTTTATAAAATACAAACTATATTGTTCTTCCTACATTATCTTTAATCTTTAATTGTGCCATTAATATGCTGATCAATGTTATTCCAATAACAATAAGGTATATTGATTTGTTTTGTTCAAAACCTAAAATACCATTTGGAATTAGTTTTGAAATCCATAAATATACTCTATCTCCAAAATAAACTCCCATCGCAAAAAATAATTGAAATATTCCCATACTTACATTTCTATCTTCTTTTTCAAAATATTGCATAGCCATTGATATTAGACATGTATAAGCAATTCCATATCCAAAACCATTAAACATATATCCTAAAAAAGCAGGTACATATGAATCAGTTAGTATTATAATTATATAGAAAACTAAACTTGATATCAAACCTAGTACTAATGTCTTCTCTATTCCGATTTTTTTTGCAAAATAAGTTCCAGCTAGAACACTTGCAATCAATTGAGGGAAAGCAAATAAAACATCAATATATGCCAAAAGAATTGGTGGCATATTTAAAGTAACCTTAGCATAGGCAATCATATTTGCTCCGGATGTTGAAAACTTTATAAAAGATACTAAAACCGCAATCAGACAAATATATAAGTAGCCTTTAAACTCAAAAACTTTTTTTACTTTTTCAAAACTAAATCTCTTTGCAGAATAAGAAACATCTTTTACAAAAAAAGTTAAGATTAAAGCTACTATCGAAATTGTAGCAGAAAGCCCCCAAAGCAATTTAAAATTTTTATATGCTCCAAAAGTTGATAAATACTGTATTGGAGCTGCGATAAACTCTGCGAGAAGTGGTGCAGTAGATAAAATTGATGCTGAAATTGCAGCTTTTTCTTTTGAAAAAGTTTCTGAAAACAACACATTAAATACCGCTAGCATTGAAGCACAAATACCCATTGCTATTGATGAAAAATAAAGAGAGTTATATCCAGGTTTTAATACAACTAAAAAAGAAGTCAATGTTAAAACAAAAAGTGCAATTTGAATAAATATTTTCTTCTTATTAAAAATATCACTCAAAATAAATATAGGCAATCTAATAAAGCAACTTATAAGTCCATATGCCGATGTTATCTGAGCTGCTAAAATAATCGAATATCCAAGTCCACCCTCTTCTATGGGACTAATAGCATAGAGTTTTCTATAAGCTCTTACAACTGTTATTCCGCTCCAAAATAGTACAAAAAGCCAAAATATTAATTTTTGATTTCTATCTAAATCATATTTTTTTGAAATAAAAAATACGATAATAAAAGTTAAAACAATCATAAAGATTGATGAATAAAGTTTAATCATTTTTTCTCCTAATTATTTTGGCTTAAATGCTAAAATTTTTCCACGTCTAATATAATCTCTTAAATTTAACTTATGACCCCATTTTGCCAGATATTCGTCTGTCAACTCTTCTTCAATTATTGTATAAAGTTCAAAACCAACTTTTTTCAATATATTCTTTAACTTCACCGAAGTTATAGATCCAGCAACTCAAGTCGCATGAAAAATTGGTTCATCTTTTACCCAAGTTGGCAATTCATTAAATTGAACAATATCAGAAATTGAAATTCTTCCACCAGGTTTTAGAACTCTAAAAATTTCAGAATAAACTTTCTCCTTATCTTCACATAGATTTATAACACAATTTGAAATTACACAATCAACTGTATTACTATCTACTTTTAGGTCATCAATATCAGATACTCTAAAATCAGTATTTAAAAATCCTTTTTTACCTCTTATATATTTTGCTTTTTCAACCATTTCATCAAGTCTATCTACACCGATTACCAAGCCTTCATCACCAACTATTTTACATGCTTTAAAAACATCCATTCCTTTGCCACAGCCTAAATCTAGAACTGTTTCTCCAGCTTTTAAATTCGCATTTTCAATTGGGTTTCCGCATCCTAATCCAAGATTTGCACCATTTTCCAAATCCTCTAAAGTATAGCCTAAACTTAAGGCAATTCTTTCTTCTATTTCTTTACTATCTTCTGTTTCATTTAATCTGTCATTTAAAGCAATATTTTTATACAATTCATCAATTGCTTTTTTGTTATCACAACATTTCATAATTTCCCTCCTCAACGACTTCATTATTTTACCATAAAACAAAATATTAGTCTATTATATAGATAACCAAAATTTCCAATTCTATTTAATTATTTAATCATTATCCCTTGATTTTTTTATCAATTCCTTGTATTATATGGGTATAAGATTATTAGGAGGTGCAGTTATGAAAATAACAAAAGATATGTTAATCGGGGACATTATTCAAATCCATCCAGATGCAATTGAAATTCTATTTAACTTCGGACTTTCTTGTGTAGGATGTCCTGCAAGTCAAATGGAGACTCTTGAAGAAGCTACTATGGTTCATGGACTTAATTTAGATTTACTTCTTGATGTCTTAAACGAAAACGCTTAAGTTTAAAATTCCTCACCTTTCACAATAGTGCTTGGTGAGTAATACATAAAAAAATCGCGAGTTATAACTCGCGATTTTTTACTATTAAAGATTTTCTAATAATTCTCTTACAAATTCAAAAGTTCTTTGTGTTGAAGGAATATTTAATCTTTCAACAGGGCTATGAACATCTTTCATTGTAGGTCCTATTGAGATCATTTCCATATCTGGGAATGTATCAACAAAAACAGCTGGCTCTAAAGCAGCATGAACAACTTCAACTTTCATTTCTTTTCCTGTTAAATTCTTATAAACTTCTAATGCAGTATCTCTCAATTTTGAAACTTTTGCAAATTCCCAAGGTTTATAATAATCTTCTAATGTATATTCTACACCATTTTCTTCATAAACTTTTTTTACAATATTTGTATATTCTTCAAAAGTTTTAGGATTTGAGCTTCTTAATGAAAGTGTAAATCTAACGAAATTTCCATCAAATTTAATCATAGCAAAGTTATCAGAACATTCAACAATTGAAGGATATTCTTCCATCATTGAATATACTCCATGAGGAATATTTCTAATTACATTTTCAATTTTTTCTTGACATCCTTGACATAAAACTTCTTTTACATTTTCAACTTTTTCTATAGATACTCTCATATCCTTATCAAGTGGATATTCACTTATTAATTTTGAAAAATCAATTTTAAATTCATCTGCATCACTTGTGAAAACAACTTTTGCATCTCTTGGAATTGCATTATGTTTTGTTCCGCCTTCAATACTAACTAATCTATATTCAGCGATTTCTTTAACTAAATCCATTGCTCTTAAAGCAAATTTTAAAGAATTTCCTCTTTGTTGATGAATTTCCATTCCAGAGTGACCACCAAGCATATTGTTTACTGATAGAATAAAAGTATTTTTCTTATTATTTTCTTCGAATTTAACCTTTAAAGTTCCCATAACATTATGTCCACCTGAACAACCTGATAAAAGAACTCCTTCTTCCTCAGCATCAATATTTAAAAGTTTTCTTCCGTTTAATAATTCTCTTTTTACAGCTCTAGCTCCTGCCATTGTTCTTTCTTCATCTGTAGTTACAAGTAGTTCTAATGCAGGGTGTTTAGCTTCTTTATCTTCCAAAATTGCAAGTCCCATAGCAACAGCAATACCATCATCGGCTCCAAGAGTTGTTCCTTTAGTTTTAACCCAATCTCCGTCAACAATTACAGGAATAGGATCAACTAAGAAATCATGTTCTACCCTATCAGCTTTTTCAGCAACCATATCCATATGTCCTTGAATTACAACTGGTTCATGATCTTCATAACCTTTATATGCAGGTTTTCTAATAACAATATTATTACTTTCATCTTGGATTGTTTCTAATCCTAATGATTTTCCAACACTGTATAAATAATCACTTACAGCTTGTTCATTTCCTGATTCTCTTGGAATTTTAGTAAGTTCTTCAAAATAATGAAAAACTCTTTCAGGCTTTAAATTTTCTAACATAAATACCTCCTATTTAAAATATTCATCAAATTCTTCAATACTAAAGATTATTTTTTCTCCATCATTTACAACCATTGCTGGTATTCCGATAGATCCATTTTCCTTAACAAAATCAAATGCAGGATCTTCTCTAAACTTTAAGAATTTCTTTAGATTTGCTAAATTTTCAGTAATATCTAAATACAAATACTTAACTTCTCTCTCATCAAGAGCCTTTTTCATAACAATACAATCAGGACACATACTTGATCCAAAAACAACTTTTTTACTAACCATAATTACCTCCTAAAATTCTAAAGATTTTTCAATGAAATCTTTTAATTCTGAAATCTTAATTCTTTCTTGTTCCATTGTATCTCTAAATCTTACAGTTACACATTCATCTTCCAAAGTATCAAAATCAACAGTTATACAGAAAGGAGTTCCGACTTCATCTTGTCTTCTATATCTCTTTCCTATACTTCCAGAAACATCTGTATCTATCATAAAATATTTTGAAAGTTCATCATAAATTTCATCAGATTTATCTGATAATTTTTTTGTAAGTGGTAAAATTGCAGCCTTAAATGGAGCTAGGGCAGGATGTAGTCTTAATACAGTTCTAACATCACCTTCTCCTATTTCTTCTTCATCATAAGCATTACATAAGAAAGCTAAAGCAACTCTGTCTGCTCCAAGTGAAGGTTCAATACAATATGGAATATATTTTTCATTTGTAACAGGGTCTATATATCTTAAATCTTCACCAGATACTTCAATATGTCTTGATAAATCATAATCTGTTCTATCTGCAATTCCCCAAAGTTCTCCCCAACCAAATGGGAATAAGAATTCTATATCACAAGTAGCCTTACTGTAAAAACTTAATTCTTCTTGTTCATGATCTCTAAGTCTTAGAGTTTCTTCATTCATTCCTAAAGATAATAACCAATTGAAAGAGTAGTTTTTCCAGTAGTTATACCATTCTAAATCTTCTCCCGGTTTGCAGAAAAATTCTAATTCCATTTGTTCAAATTCACGAGTTCTAAAAGTAAAATTACCAGGTGTAATTTCATTTCTAAAAGATTTACCAACTTGTGCGATACCAAAAGGAATTTTCTTTCTTGAAGTTCTAGCAATATTTTTAAAATTGACAAAAATACCTTGTGCAGTTTCAGGTCTTAAATAAATTTCAGATTTACTATCTTCAGTAACTCCTTGAAAAGTTTTAAACATAAGATTGAATCTTCTAATAGGAGTAAAATTTTGCTTTTTACAGTTTGGACAACAAATATTTTTTTCCTTAATCAATTCTTCAACTTTTTCATTTTCCCATCCGTCAACATTTATATCACCAAGATTATTTTCAAAATAAAAATCTTCAATAAGCTTATCAGCTCTAAAACGAGATTTACATTCTTTACAGTCAATAAGAGGATCACTAAAACTTCCTACATGACCAGATGCAACCCAAACTTCTGGATTCATCAAGATTGCACTATCAAGACCAACATTATATTTAGATTGTTGAACAAATTTTTTCCACCAAGCTTTTTTAACGTTATTTTTAAATTCAACACCTAAAGGACCATAATCCCAAGTATTTGCTAGTCCACCATAAATTTCTGACCCTGGATAAATTATTCCCCTACTTTTACATAAAGAAACAATTTTTTCCATACTTTTTTCTGACTTCATAATATCCTCCTATATTTTTACAATAAAAAAGGTCATATCGTAAGGGACGATATGACCGTGGTTCCACCCTAATTATGTTAAAAAACATCACTCTAAAATTTAATTACTCCCGATATCCCCATAATACAAAAATATAATTTTTCACCAAACAATTACTCTCTAAAAATTTCATATTATTTTTTATCGTTCAACGTAAATATTAATGAATTTATTCTAACATATTTGCCTTTTAAAATCAACTAGTAAACTATTACTCTCATTCCAACAAATGAATTATTGAAAATATATCCCATTGATCCAGGACTTACATTTACACAACCATGTGAGCCACCCCATCTATAGAATCTATTATTTGAGAAAGCTGAACGTGGTTGCCAATTTGCATCATGAATTCCATAACTTCCATGGAATGGCATCCAGTAACTAACCCTAGAAGCATATCCTGGCCCTCTTAAAATTCTAGAAGTTTCTCTTGATTGAACACTGAAATTTCCAGTTACAGTAGGAGTTGAAGGTTTACCACCAACAATACCAATTTTTGAAATAATTTGACCATTTCTAACAAGCCATAATGTTTGGTCGCTTAAACTTACAACTATAAAATTTCCATTTACATGACAGCTTCTACCTGAACCTTTTACTCTCCAGATTCCATTTTGAACATACCAATTAGAATCAGCTAATTCAGTTTCAACTCCATCAATATAAGAAGTTCCATCATGCCATCCATTAGCATATTTTCCACTTATAAAGTATCTATTTCCATTACCATCTGTTGCATATCCAGTATATTTGTAACCATCTCTAAAGTAATACCATGCACTTCCGTCATCATACCAACCACTTGCTGGATATTTACTTCCATCATAATATTGTCCGCTTATATAAGTATTTCCGTTTGACTCTAAACCTTCTTTATATAGTTTATTATCATATCTTCCATTAGCATATTTACCATTTATGAAATATCTTCTACCATTTCCATCAGTTGCAAAACCTGTAACTTTCTTACCATTTAAGAAAAAGTACCAAGCTGTTCCATCATCATACCAGCCATTACCGATTTTTCCATAACCATAATATACTCCATTTATATAAGCATTAGCATATTTACCATTTAAGAATTGCATTTCTCCATTTCCATCTTTAGCTTTTCCAGTAAATTTATTTCCATCTCTAAAGAAATACCACGCACTTCCGTCATCATGCCATCCATTTGCAGGAACTTTATTTTCATCATAGTAAATATTATTTACATAAGTCTTGCCTTTAGAGTCTAATCCGTCTTTGTATAAATTTCCATTATATTTTCCATTAGCATATTTACCATTAACAAAAAATCTAATGCCATTACCATCTATACCAATTCCACTATATTTATATCCATCTTTAAAGTAATACCATGCACTTCCATCATCATGCCATGCATTAGCAATTTTACCATGTCCATAGTAAACACCGCCTATATAAGCATTAGCATATTTACCATTAATGAATTGCATTTCTCCGTTACCATCTTTTGCTTTTCCAGTAAATTTGTAACCATCTTTAAAGTAATACCATGCACTTCCGTCATCATACCAACCAGTAGCTGGTTTGCTATTTTCATCGTAAAAAATGCCTTTTGCATATACTTTTCCTTTTGAAACTACACCATCTTTATATAGTTTTCCTTCATATATCCCATTAGCATATTTACCATTATCAAATAATCTCTTACCGTTGCCATCTACTCCATTACCAGTAAATTTTTTACCATTTATAAAGAAGTACCATGCAGTTCCATCATCATGCCATCCATTAGCAATTTTACCATATCCATAGTAAGTACCGCCTATATAAGCGTTAGCGTATTTACCATTTATGAATTGCATTTCCCCGTTACCATCTTTTGCTTTTCCGGTAAATTTATTTCCATCCTTAAAGAAATACCAAGCACTTCCATCATCATACCAACCTGTAACAACTTTTCCATCTTTATAGAAAGAGTTATTTACATATCCATTTGCATATTTTCCATTAACAAAATACACTTCGCCATTTCCATCTTTGGCTTTTCCAGTATGTTTTTTTCCGTTCTTGAAATAATACCATGCACTTCCATCATCATACCATCCGTTAGCTGGCTTACTATTTTCATCATAGAAAATATCATTAGCATAAACTTTACCTTTTGACTCTACACCATCTTTAAAAAGTTTACCTTCATATATTCCATTAGCATATTTACCATTAGCAAAATATCTTCTTCCATTACCATCTTTTGCATAACCTATGTGTCTTTTACCATTTTGGAAGAAATGCCATTCAGCTCCATCTTTAAACCACCAATTAGCGACTTTACCTTCATAATAGTAAATATCTCCAACATAACCATTTGCATATTTACCATTTACGAAGTACATTTCACCATTAGCATCTTTTCCTTTCCCAGTATGTTTTATACCTTCTCTAAAGTAATACCAAGCAGTTCCATTATTAAACCAACCGGTAGCAAATTTTCCTTCATAATAATATTTACCTTCAAATTCTCCAGTAAATTTTTTTCCTTTTTGGTAAAAATATCTTTCATTACCTTCTTGTTTCCAACCACTAAATTCATCAGCAAAAACTATTTTTTTGTCTGAATACTTATTTACAACTAAAACATTTGCAAAAAGTAGTGAGAAAACTAGAATACTTCTTGAAAAAACTCGCTTTTTCATAATTCCTCCTAAACATAAAAATAAAAATCAATATATAAAATCATAACTAATTTACCCAAAAATTATATTTAATAAATAGTTAAATAAAACAATTTTTATCTAATATAATAGTATAAATCGCTCATAATATAGTATATAAAATTTTCGGACAAAAGTCAATCGAATGCGAACGTTTACTTTCGAAAAATTGCAACAAAAAACTGTTATAAATAAATATCTATAACAGTTTTTTAAATTACATTTTTCTTCTTTTATTCTTTTCTTTTAAAATTTTAAGATTATCTTCTGTAAGATAACTGAATCCTTCTCCAGATACCTCATTAACTGTTGCAACATTTACAAATGCAGTATCATCAAATTCTCTTATAAAATTCATAAGTTTTATATATTCTGGTCTTGTAAGTATTGTTTCTACCATAACTCTTTCACTCTTATTATATCCACCTTTTACTTCATAAAGTGTACTTCCTCTTACTAATTCATGAACAATAAACTCATTAATTCCTTCCCAATATCTTGAATTGATATAAACCTTAATTCTCGTTTTATATCCTGTTAGAACTTTATCAATAACTATTGCATTAAATAAAATACCTACAATTGCATACATGGCTGCATTTATTCCATAGGCAAAATATCCCATAACTACAACTGAAAAGTCAGCAATAAATACACCAACACTCAAATCTACATGCATATATTTATTTAAAATCTTACCAACAATATCTGTACCACCGGTTGAAGCATTTTGATTTAATGTCAAAGCAATCCCTATAGCTGTAACTCCAACACCAATAATCATACTCATAAAAGGAGTATCAACTACAGGTTGAACATTTGGAATTAATTTTTCAAAAACTATAAGTGCAACAGATAGTACAACTGTAGCATAAATACTTAATCCGCCAAACTCTGATCCTATAAGCAAGAAAGCTAAAATAAATAATATAACATTTATTCCAAGTTGAAAAGCTCCAACAGGAATGCCTGGAATAAATTTAGAAAGCGCTATTGAAAGTCCAGCTGTTCCTCCTATTGTTAAATTATAAGGAATCATAAAGAAATAAACTCCTGCTGAAACCAAAACTGATGCTAATGTAGTAATTATAATTTTTTTAAATGTATTTGAATTCATAATCCAGACCTCCTATATTCCACCGTTCAAGTATAACAAAACTTTTAAAAATTTACAACAATCAAATTATATAAGTCTTGATTTTTTTATAAAAAAAGTTTAAAATAAATTTATACTATATTTTACACTTTCGATAAAATTTTTTTATACTAGATATTTTTTAAGAAAAAAATAATTTATCTGCAAAGTGAAATAAAAAATATATTGGAGGCTTATATGATTAAACAAATTGAATTAAACTTAGAAACTATCGAATCCATGTTATATTTATGGACAGCTTTAGCTGAAAAAGAAAAAGTTGCTGAAAGCTTTTTTATTGATGTAGCTAAACAATATCCACTACAAGCTATTAAAACTAAAGATTTCAATGAAGAATCAGTAAGAAAAGTTTTATCTGCTATCCAAAATAGAGAATTACTTTCTGCTGCAACTAATGAAGAAAAAAGATTTTGGAATAACAATATGTGGATGATGGAAGATCTTGAACTTCCAAAACTTATGGCAAAACCTATAAAAGTTTTAAATGTAAATCACTTAATTGACGAATTAAATAAAGAATTCCCAAATAATGATAGAGAAATTTTAAAGGTATATATTGCTCCTCTACATTTGGACGATTACTATATAGTTGACGGAAATTTAATCATCAACTTCTTTAGAATAATGCTTCCGGATGGAGAAAATGCATTTATCGAAGGACAACCTATCGATGAATACATTCTAGAAAAATTAAAAGAAGTTTTAAAATAATTTTATATAAAAAGGAAGTGTCTGACACTTCCTTTCAATTTTTAAATATTTTATACATTATTATAGCTGTTGCTATCGAAACATTTAAAGACTCCATTGAATTATCCATATCTATTTTCAAATGGTCATTAGAAATATTGAGCATCTCTTCAGAAACTCCATTAGCTTCATTTCCCATAACAACAATGTTTTTTCCTTCGAAATTAAATTCTTCTAAAAATTTTGAATTTTCACTTAATGTTGTTGAAATTAATCTATATCCATTTCCTTTAAGCTCTTTAATTTTATCAATATTACAATCTACAATATTTGTTCTAAACAAAGCTCCCATAGTGGCTCTTAATACTTTTGAGTTATATTTATCAACACAATTTATCGTTAAAATATCTTTAATTCCAAAAGCATTTGCCGTTCTTATTATTGTACCAAAGTTACCTGGATCACTTACATTTTCAAGACAAATTATATTTTTAGATGAAATTTCTTTCTCATCAACATAATTTACAATTGTAATTACTCCTTCAGAATTTGTTAGTTCTGTTAAATTTTTAAATAAATTTTCGGATAATATTATTATTTTATTTACTGTATTATCTATAAATTCAAAACTTTTTACAAATTTTTCAGTACAAATTATATTTTCAATATTTAGATTTTCATTTAGAGCTTCAATTAAGAGTTTTTTTCCTTCCAATAAAAATAACTTATTTTTATCTCTATTTTTCTTTAAAAATAGGCTCTTAAAAAATTTATACTTTTTATTTTCTTTACTATCTATCACTTTAAAATCCATATTATACCAACTTGCTAATAATATCATTTCTTCCGGCAACTAAAAGAATATCACTATCTTTTATTATATAGTCAGCCAAAGCATTTATTTCCAAACCGTCTTTCGATTTTATTGCTACAATATTAACATGATAATTATTTCTAACTTCTGATTCTTTTATTGTCTTTCCAACCCACTCAGAAATCGGAGAAATCTCAACAATTGAATATTCATCTGATAAATAAATAGAATCTAAAACATTCAAATTATTAATAGAATTTGCAACTCTTATTCCCATATCTCTTTCAGGAATTATAACTCTATCTGCTCCTATTTTTCTAAGTACCATTGCTTGAACACTATCAGTAGCCTTTGCAATGATTTTAGGAATACCAAGTTCTTTGGCTTCAACAGTTGCGATAATAGAAGTTTTGTAATCAGATCCTATCGCAACAACACAAATATCAAAGTTTGCAAAACCTAATTCTTTTAAACTTCCCTCAACTCTAACATCACAAACTACTGCATGAGTAACTTTATCTGCAATAGAATTTATGATTTCTTCGTCTTTATCTATAACCATTACTTCATTTCCAAGTTTTTCTAAGGTAATGGCTAAATTCATTCCGAATCTTCCACAACCTATAACAACAATTTGTTTCATAATATCTCCTATCCAATAATAACATTTCCGTTTGAATACTTAAATTTCTTTCTATTAACTTTATTATAGAAAGAAAAAATAATTGTAAGCGGTCCAACTCTTCCAATAAACATCAATATAATTATAAACACTTTTGTAATATCTTTCAAATGCGGAGTTAAATCTTTACTAAGACCTACTGTTGCAAAAGCTGATATTGTTTCAAAAAGTAAGTCTATAAAACTATAATCTTCTATTAGACTTAAAACGAATACAACTGAATTAACCAATATTATAGATATTACAAAAATACCAATAGCTCTTTTAACAAGAGAAAAAGAAATTCTTCTACTAAATACTTCTATCTCATCATTATTTTTTATAAAAGATATTGTAGTAACAATAAGTAAAAATATCGTAGTAGTCTTTATTCCTCCAGCAGTACTTGCAGGCGAACCTCCTATAAACATCAAAAAAATAGTTAAAATCGTTGACGATTCAGTAAAACCAGTTTGATTTATAGATGCAAACCCTGCTGTTCTGGTAGTAACAGATTGAAAAAATGAATTTGTTATTTTATCAAAAAAGTTAAAATTCTTTAAAGTTTTTGAATTAGAATATTCCAAGATGAAAAATACAATTGTCCCAAAAATAAGTAATCCTAAAGTCATTACCAAAACAATCTTAGTATGCAAAGAATATTTTCTAAAATTAAATTTAAAATTATTTATATCAATATAAACGTTAAATCCGAGCCCACCTAAAATTATTAAAAAAGAAATAACTAAAAGTAAATAAGGATTTGTATTAAAACCTTCTAAACTATTTTCACCTAAAATATCAAAACCAGCATTACAAAAAGCTGATACTGAATGAAAAATAGAATAAAAAATTCCTTTTATACCAAACTTTGGAACAAATGTAAAAGAAAGTAAAATCGCTCCCAGCCCTTCTATTAAAAAAGTTGAAAAAATTACATATCTTATCAGTTTAACCATTCCACTAAGTTTTGTTGAACCCATTTGTTCTCGAATTACAAGCCTATCTTTTAAAGTTATCTTTTCACCTAAAATCATCGCTACCATTGTAGCCATAGTCATAAAACCCAATCCTCCCATTTGAATTAATAACATTATGACTGTTTTCCCGAAAAAATTAAATTCATTAGTTATATTTATAGTTGAAAGACCTGTTACACAAACAGATGAAGTTGATATAAATACACAATCTAAAAAATTTGTAAAATTTAAGTTTTTAGATGAAAAAGGTAAAAACAATAAAATTGATCCAACTGCTATAACCAGAAAAAATCCTAAAGTTAAAACTGCCGGAGGATTTGATTCAAGTTTACCTTTTATATTATCTATAATTTTTTTCAAATTAACCTCCAAAAAAAATCCCTTCTTATGAAGGGACATTTCTCTATCTTACTAATTCAACTAATTTTTTGAATCCTTCAGGATCATTTATAGCCATTTCAGAAAGCATTTTTCTATTCATATTTATATTGTTTTTCTTTAGTCCATACATAAACTTGCTATAACTTAAACCATATTGTCTTGTTCCAGCATTAATTCTAGCAATCCATAGACTTCTGAAATCTCTTTTCTTTCTCTTTCTTCCGATGAAAGCATAAGTCATAGATTTCATAATTGCTTGGTTAGCAACTTTGAATAATTTTGACTTTGCGCCGTAATATCCTTTAGCTTGTTTTAATACTTTTCTATGTTTTTTTCTTGCATTTAAACTACGTTTTATTCTTGCCATTACTCTTTACCTCCATAATTAAGGAATCATATGATTGATTCTTTTTTGATCTCCACTACTGATAACTGTTGATTTTCTTAAGTTTCTAATTCTCTTTGGTGATTTTTTACTTGTTAAATGGCTCTTATATGCCTTAAATCTTTTAATCTTACCAGTACCAGTTCTCTTGAATCTCTTAGCTGACGCTCTATGTGTTTTCATTTTAGCCATACCTAAAACCTCCTATTAATCTTGTTGTTTTGGAGATAAAAACATTGTCATATTTCTACCTTCCATTACAGAATCTTTTTCTACATTTCCATATTCTTCAGTAAGTTCTTTAAATTTATTTAAAACTACCTTACCAATTTCAGTATGTCCCAATTCTCTACCTCTAAATCTTACAGAAACTTTTACCTTATCTCCACCTTTTAAGAAGTTATTTGCGTGTTTTGCTTTAACTTCAATATCATGTTTATCAATACTTGGAGTAAGTCTAATTTCTTTAACATTTATAACTTTTTGTTTTTTCTTTGATTCCTTTTCTTTCTTTAAAGAATCATATCTATATTTTCCATAATCTAATATTTTGCAAACAGGTGGATTAGCATTTGGAGAAATATTTACAAGATCCAATTTCTTTTCGCTTGCCATTTCCATTGCTCTAGCAATTGAAACTACTCCTATTTGATTACCTTCTGCATCAATTAATCTAACTTCTTTTGCTCTAATTTCTTCATTAATTAAAAGCTCTTTTATAATAACACCTCCATATAAAAAAACGGCGAGTAAAAAACTCGCCATAATAATTACAAAACTTAAATTATTAACATAAACCTGAAACAAAATAGTAACTAGGTGAGAGCGAGTACTCTACTTCATCAATCATATTACTCGAATATTTTACCATAAAGAATAAGATTAGTCAAGTAATTTTAAAAAAATTTTAGTTTTCTTTTTCTAATAAAAATTTCATATAACCAATAAATACATATAGCACTATAACAGTCGCTAATATTTCTTGGAAATTAACAAATAATTTTAAAATTGAATTTGCACCATTTACTTTAGTTACATATCCATTAAATAATTTAGATGAAAGCGCACTAATTACTAATGGGAAAGTAAATCCTGAAAATCCTGGTGAAAATTTTAATTTTAATAATCTTGGTAAATTAACTAAAACTATAATAAAGAATAATACTGAAATTGCAAATAAAACAGTTGCAAAAGTAAAACTCTTTTCTGGAAAAGTATTCAAATATCCTGCTAGTACAAGTGAACCAGGTGCAGATAATATTGCGAATGTAGGTTGTGCAGGTTCAGGAATTTCTTTAACTTTAAATACTCTATAACAAACAACAGGTATTAAAATTAAATATCCTACTAAAGCAAACCAAAAGCAAATTTGTCCTAACTTTAATTGTCCAGCAGCACCAGCTGTAACACTAGCTGTTGCAATACCAACATATACTATATACCAAGATGGAAATACTTTTTTAATTGAAAAATTTGGTAAGAATTTTATGCTAAACCAAACCATAAGTAATGTATGTAATATTACACCTGCAAACCAAAACGCAACAGCTAAACCTGATGAATATGGTTTTGCATAACTACTAAGTAAAATAGTAGCCATTGTAATTGTTAAAAGAACACTTGCAGCAACTGGATTTTCTAAAACAGTTTTTAATTTACTATTCAAAACAACAACTTTTAAAACAAAAATTAAGTATAAAATAAATGCTATCGCTCCAATCCCTAATCTAACTGCATTACTATAAGATTGTAGTAAATTTCCAAGTGCGAACATAGCTAAAATCAATCCCGCAATAGGAATAGGTAATTTTTTTAATAAATTCATAAAATTCTCCTTTACTAATATTAAATAATATTTAAGTTAGGAATTTCAAAAAAGAAACTCCTAACTTTTTTAATCTATTTATCTATTGGACCACCTGAATAAACTCCTGTATCATAGTTTTTATTTAATTCTATTACAGAATCGTCCATCTTGTTTTGTTTCATCTTTTTAATTATTTTTCTCTTATTTCCATTACGTTCAAATGGATTTGTTGTTTCAACAATTCCTTGAACAACATTATACCAATGTTTCCAAGCCATACCGATACCTAATTCATCTGGATGCCAGTTAGCCATTAATCTTGTTCCTGGACATAAGAATGTAATATTAATTGTTCCATGTTCATAAGGAAGAGTTGTAAGATCGTGGCATACAGCTTGTAATCCTACAGTTTTCATTTCTGGAGAATATCCATTAAAATAAGAATATCCATGAACAACTCTCATGATGTTAAAGGCTTTTTCAATCATAACAACAACATCTGGTTCAACTGTGAAATTTTCTAAAGGCATTACAGCCATTCCGTATATTTTATCTTTAGATAAAAATATCATTTCATCAGAAACACTTTTTGAAGTTTCAAGGTCTTTATAAATATTTTTGCTTAATCTAGCTTCACCTGAAGCTAACTTTGGTGGCGCTTGATTAAAGCCAAAAGCAACTGCTCCATTTGGACAACCTTGATGTACCTTTCTTACCTTTATGTTTGAACCTTTTGATGCTAAATTAACAGCATTACAATATGTAACTTTAGTTTCTCTTTCAGGTACTTCAAAATTTTCATAACTTTCTTCGTCATGGAAGAATTTAACTCCAACAACTTTACGATTTAAATCTAAATACGAATTAATTAGTTTAACACTTTCTTGAATATTCATTCATAACCTCCTAAATAGAATATTTATATCTGATAAATTATTTTATTAATACATAAAAAATTATCATTACGCTTATTTTACCATACAGTTATAAAATAGTCTAATAGTTTTTTTCTATTAATAAGGATTATTAATAAGTTTTTCTTATGTAAAATAGATTTGTTTGAAATTCCAACGTTTTGCGACTAACTAGAACTAAAAAATTTCTTATAATATGTGACAATTCTTCTTAAAAAATTTCTTAAATTTTTTAATAAAAAAAGAAATGTGTTTAACACATTTCTTTTATTCTGAAATAACAAAGTTATCGAATACCCACCCGATGCAAAGCATCGTGGATCTTATCTCATAGTTAATTTTACCTTTTGTTTTTCAAGGTCAATTTCTAATATTTTAACCTTAACTATATCTCCAACTTTTAATACTTCTGAAGGATGTTTAATATACTTATTTGAAATTTGTGAGATATGAACAAGTCCATCATTTTTAATTCCAATATCTATAAAAGCTCCAAAGTCAACTACATTTCTTACCGTTCCCTTTAATTCCATTCCTATTTCCAAATCTTCAATTGAAAGCACATCAGATCTTAAAATAGGTTTTGGCATATCTTCTCTTATATCACGGCCTGGTCTTTTTAATTCCTCAATAATATCTTTTAAAGTTAATTCCCCTACTCCTAATTCTTTTGAAAGTTTCGAAACATTTAACTTATCTAAATCTTGTCCATATAATTTTTCCGCTATTTCATAGCTCTCAGGGTGAACAGCGGTATTATCAAGAGGATTTTCACCATTCCTAATTCTTAAAAATCCTGCTGATTGAGTATATGCTTTTGGTCCAATTCCCTTTACTTTCTTAATTTCATCCCTATTTTTAAAAGCACCTTTTTCATCACGATATGAAACTAGATTTTTTGCCATAGTTTTTGTCATACCTGAAACGTATGATAAAAGAGAGAATGAAGCAGTATTAACATCAACTCCAACTTTATTTACACAATCTTCTATTACATCAGATAATGTTTCTGTTAATTGTTTTTGATTTACATCATGTTGATATTGTCCTATACCAATATGTTTTGGTTCAATTTTTACAAGTTCTGCCATAGGGTCTTGAATACGTCTAGCTATTGAAATTGCTCCTCTAACAGTAACATCTAAATCTGGAAATTCTTCTTGGCCAAGCTTTGAAGCTGAGTAAATAGAAGCTCCAGCTTCATTTACAATTGAATAGAATAAATCTTCTTTTTTTAACTCGTTTATAAGTTCTACAACTACTTTTTCAGTTTCACGACTTGCTGTTCCATTTCCTATTGCAATTAAACTAACATCATATTTTTTAATAAGTTTTGCTAAAATATCCTTACTTTCTTTAATCTTTTCTTGTGGTTTTGTAGGATAAATATTCACATGATCTAAAACAGATCCTGTCTTAGAAATTACAGCTACCTTACAACCCGTTCTATATCCTGGGTCTATTCCTAAAACAACTCTATCAAGAATTGGAGACTGCATAATATATGGTTTTAAATTCTTACCAAAAACTTCTATTGATTGAGTATCTGCCTTTTCTTTTAAATCAGCTCTAATCTCTGTTTCAATTTGAGGGAATAACAATCTATTATAACCATCAACAACAGCTTCTTTTAAAAATTTATAACAGAAATTGCTTTTATCCATACATAATGAGAATAAAATATCATCAATATTTTTTTCATCACTTAATTTAACAGAAACTTTTAAAGCTTTTTCCTTTTCTCCTCTATTAATAGCAAGAATTCTATGAGCTGGTAATTTTGAAATTTTTTCAGAAAATTCATAATACATATCATAAACATTATTTTCTTCTTTTCCTTTTTCAGAAACTAAAACTCCGTTTTTATTAGCATCATTTCTCAAAATATCTCTAAAATCTTTATCTTCAGACACCATTTCAGCAATAATATCTAAAGCTCCTGCCATAGCATCTTCAATAGTTAAAACTTCTTTTTCTTCATCAATAAATTCAGAAACTTTTTGTTCAAAATTACCTTCATTAAGTTTTCTATCTAAAATTAAATCAGCAAGTGGTTTAAGACCTTTTTCCTTCGCTATTGTAGCTCTAGTTCTCTTCTTTGGTCTAAATGGAAGATAAATATCTTCAACCTTAGAAAGTGTTTCAGCATTTATGATTTCTTTTCTTAATTCTTCTGTTAACTCGCCAAGCTCATCAATTAATCTTATAACATCTTCTTTTCTTTGTTCTAAGTTTCTTAAATATTGTAATTTTTGTTCTAAATTTCTAAGTATTTCATCATCTAAATTTCCTGTAACTTCTTTTCTATATCTAGCGATAAAAGGAATTGTATTACCTTCATCAATAAGTTTTACAGTATTTTCAACCTGTCCTACTTTGATATTTAACTCTTTTGCAATTTGTTCAAAAATATTCATTCTTACCCCTTTAAATAAAAAAGGGAGCTTACGCTCCCTAAAATTCTAACAAAATAATTATTTTGCAGGTGCACTATGGATTGATTTTCCTTCTAATTGGTGAATAGCTTCCATAAATGCTTCTGATAGAGTTGGGTGAGCGTGAATCATCTTTCCTATTGATTCAACTCCCATATCATTTGCCATTGCAACTGTTCCTTCATGAATTAAGTCATTTGCATGAGGTCCAATAATATGGATACCTAAAATTTTCTTTAAGTCTTCAGTTGCGATAACTTTTACAAATCCATCAGCTTCTCCTAATGAAACAGCTTTACCATTTCCACTGAACATAAATTTGCTCTTAACATATGGAATATTTTGAGCAATAACTTCTTCTTCAGTTAAACCAACTTGAGCAACTTCAGGTAAAGTAAATGTACAAGCAGGAACGATGTCTAAATTAATTTCAGGATGTTCTCCCATTAATTTTTCAACAACATGGATTGCTTGAGCACTTGCAACGTGAGCAAGTTGAACATTTCCATAAACAACGTCACCAATTGCATAAATATGGTCAACATTTGTTTTAAATCCTTTATCAGTAACTACAGCTCCTCTTTCAGTAACAACACCAGCTTTTTCAATTTCTAATCCATCAATATTAGCTTTTCTTCCTGTTGCTAAAAGAACCATTGTACCTTCTGCTTCTTCAACTTTATCTTTATCAACTCTCTTAGCTGAAACTTTTAATTTCCCGTTTTCTTGTGTAATTTCACTAGCACGAACTTTGTTTATAATCTTAATTCCTGCTTTTTTGAAAATACTTGGTATTCTTTTTTGAATTTCTCCATCAGTAGCTGGTAAAACACCATTTGTAATAACAGTTACTTGAGATCCAAATTGAGCATAGATACTAGCAAATTCCATACCTATAACTCCACCACCAACAACTATAAGTTCTTGTGGAATTTCTTTTAAATCTAAGAATTCATCACTTGTAATTACATTTGGTAAATCAGTTCCAGCAATTGGTGGAACGCTTGGTTTAGAACCAGTAGCAATAATTATGTAGTCAGCTGTAACATCTTTTTCTGAACCATCATTTAATTTAACATGAATTGTATGTGGATCAACAAAAGAACCAAAACCTTTTAGGTATTCAATATTTGGATAAGAACCAATTAAAAATTCTACCCCACCTACGATTTTTTCAACAACTTCGCATTTTCTTTCATTAAGTCTTATTGGATCAATTTTACATTCGTCCATAAGTAAACCGAATTCTGCTTTTCTATGGATGTTTTCCATAATTTCAGCATTTTTCCAAAGTGTTTTTGTTGGGATACATCCTCTGTTTAAACAAGTACCACCTGGTCTATCTGCCTCAATAAGTACAACTTCTGCTCCCATTTGTGCAGCTCTGATTGCAGCCTCATATCCTCCTGGGCCTGCTCCAATAACAGCTATTTTAGTCATAAAACACACTCCTTAATAAATTTTTTTAAGTTTTCACTCACTAAAATTATATATCAAAAATACTTTTTTTTCAAGTTTTTAAGTAAAATTGTTTTCACATTTAATAAAAAATGTAAAACCAACTAAAAAACTCGGATTTTGATATTAAAAAACACAAAAACCGAGTTTACAATAAATACTAGTTGGACGATACTAATTAATTAATATTATATTTTTGAAACCATTTTAACAAATTATCACTAGACAGCTCATCATATTCTTTATCATAACTACCTCTTATAATATCTTTATAAATATTACAAATAAAATAGACATTAAAACTATAATCAATCCATGAATTATAGATGTAAATAAAGATATATCAGTTGTCGTAATGATAGTCAAAACTATTGAAATAAATTCAATAGAAAACTCTACAATAATTGTTATATCTTTTGTTTTTTCTATGTAAAAATAGATTAAAACACCATCTATAACTACTAGTAAAAACATCAAAATTTCTAAACTAATCATATATTAAACATTTTGAAAAAAGGCAAACTCATAACTGTAAATGATAAACAAATACATATGATAACAATTAAACTGAAAATTTTTTTCAAAACATATCCTCCTACAAAACTATTTCTAAAATACAACAACTAATAAATATGTTATAACACAAACAAATAAAACTATTTAATTAACCTTATCACATATATTATATATCAAAAATACTTTTTTTCAATACTTTGTACGAAATAGTTATCATGTTTTAAATGAAAATTCAAAATTTTTGTGGTAAAATATATAGTAATTAATTAATCTTAGAAAGGAGTAAAAAATGAAATTAACTGAAATTTTGGATATGTTTAAAGATTTTGAACTACTTACTAATTTCAATATAGATGATATTGAAATTTTACATACTACAGTTCTTGATGCTCCTGATGGAGCAACATTTGCTTGTGGAAATGAGTTTGTAATAAGTTCTGGATATCTTTTCAAACAAAACGAAAAAGAGATTACAAACTACATTAAAAGATTAAAAAAATTAGGTTGTTGTGCTTTAGGAATAAAGATAGAAAGATATTTTAGTGAAATTCCTGAAGAAATGATAAAAATTGCAAACGAACTAAGATTTCCTATAATTAATATTCCTATATATTATCCTTTTTCAGCAATTTTAACTCCTATTTTAGCAAAACTTATAGACAGCAAAGTTGATAATCTAACAAAAACCGAAAAGATTAGAAATAATTTTATTAGAATTGTAGTAGAAAACAAATCATTAGAAATAACTTTAAATTATCTATACAATTTATTAAAAATCGATTATATTTTCTATGACTATTTTTTAGATAAAAAATATTATAATAAAGAATTTTCAGAAACACATAAGAATTTTTCAAAAAGTGTTTTCAGCAAGAATAAAGAAGTTGGAAAATTAGTTTTAAATACAACAAAATCTAAATTATCAGAGTTTGATAATACAATAATAAAATATGCTTTAGAGATTGTGTTAATACAAATAGAAAAAGAAATAACAATAGTTAAACTAAAAGAATATTATTTAAATGACTTTATTAGTGATATTCTAAGTGGCAATGTTCGTTCTAAAGAGGAGCTATTAACTAGGGCAAAACTATTCAGTATTGATATAAGTGGATATAACTCAGTTGTAATTTTTGATATAGATAATTTTAAATACAATTTAGTTGAAAATCCACTAGAAAATATAAAACTTGAAGAAGTAAAAAGAAAAGTATTTGACAAAATATTACAAAATTTCGAAATTCTTAAAAGTAAAGCATTGTACTATAAAAAGAGTGATAGTTTAGTATTAATTACAAAACATAATTCAATTGATACTACATTATTATATCAATTAGAATCTCTAGTAAAAAGGATAAAACAAATAGTTAAAGAGAATTTTTACTTTACTTTTACTGTTGGAATGGGAAATATTCGTGAAGATATAATAGATATAAACAAGAGTTATCAAGAAGCTATGGATTGTATTAAGATAGGAAGACTTTTACAAGAAAATGATGGAATTTTCAAATATGATGATATAGAATTCTTCAAAATTCTGAATAATACTATAAATTCTTCAAAAACGCCTAGATTTATAAATGATGTTATAAAACTTGTCAATTATGATAAAGAAAAAGATACTACTTATTTTGAAACTTTAACACACTTAATTGAAAATAATTGGAGTCTAAAACAAACTTCAAAAAAACAATTTTTACATTACAATACTATTAAATATAGATTTGAAAAAATATCTGAAATTATTAATAAAGATTTAGATGATTACAATACTAGATTTTTATTAGAATTAGGTTACAGATATATAAAACTAAATAAAAATATGATAGATTAATACGACTGTTAAAATAACAGTTGTATTTTTTTACTAAAAAAGTATATTTTTTTGTAAAATATTCCATAGGAATAGAAATTTTTTTAAGTTATTATATAGACATATAAAAAATTAGGAGGAATTCAAATGGAATATTTAAAAATCGCCAATAGTCCAATATTTTGGATTTTATGTTTACCAGTAGGGCTTTTAGTATTAATTCAAGCTTACATATTTTCAAAAAAGGCAATTCAATCTGCTGATTTAGTTGATTTGTCAAAAAGTGATGCAAAAAAAGCATTTAAAATTGGAGCTGTTTCTTCAATAGGACCTGCATTAGGAGTTTTCGTAGTAATGCTTGGTCTTATGTCAGTATTAGGAGGACCTCTTTCTTGGATGCGTCTTGCTATAATTGGTTCAGCACCTGCAGAACTTGCAGCATCAAGTATGGCTGCAAAAGCTATGGGAGTAGAACTTGGTGGAAATGGATTTGAATTAGTTCACTTCGCAAATGCCGCTTGGGTAACGGCATTAAACGGAAGTGCATGGTTATTAACAACAGGACTTTTCTCTCATCAATTAGATAAGATTACTAAAAAAGTTTCTGGTGGAGATGCAAAAAAACTTGGAGTTATAAGTATCGCTGCTATGTGCGGATCATTCGCTTATCTTTGTGGAGCAGAAATAATGAAGGGATTAAATCCTGAAACTAGACCTTTCATGGTTTCAGCAATAGGAGCTGCAGTTGTAATGTTTGGTTTAACAAAATTATCAGATAAATATCCAAAATTTAAAGAATACACTTTAGGTGTTGCAATGTTAGCCGGAATGTTATCAGCTGTAATTTATTTAAAATTAGGAGGTATGTAATATGAATAATTACGATAAATCTTTTACTAAACCTATTATAAGATATGGAAGTTTTACAAATTTAATTGCTATACCTCTATGTTTTATACCAGCAATTTATTTATGGATTGCTAAAGGAGCTTTTCCAGGTTGGGGTAATATTTTAACTGGTTGGATGTATACAGCATCAATGTTTGCTATTTACTCAGTAGTTGAACCAATTTGCTACTTCCCCATTTTAGGCTTACCTGGTACATATATGTCATTCTTATCAGGAAATATCGGAAACATGAGAGTACCTTGTGCCGTAATAGCTCAAGAAAGTTTAGGAGTAGAACCAGGTACTAAAAAAGCTGAACTTATTGCAACTTTAGGTATTGCAGGTTCAATTTTTACAAATATTATCATTATAACAATAGCAGCTATTGGAGGACAAGCATTGTTAAGTTTATTTCCACCAGTAGTATTAATGGCATTTAAATATGTATCATCTGCAATTTTCGGAGCAATGTTTGCAATGTTTGCATCAAAAAATTTAAAATATGGTACATTTGCAATAGTTATAGTAATGGCTATGTTATTATCAAAATCATTACCAGTTTATTTAATGATTCCTATAGCAGTATTTTCAACTGCAGCTTTTGGAATTTTTGACTATAACAAAAAGAACAACAAATAATTTTAATATAATTAGAAATTTTAAATAGGAGTATTATGGACTTAATTAAAGATATTAAGACTTTAGAAGAAAAAGTTATTAATTGGAGACGTGATTTACACAAAATTCCAGAACTTGGAAATGATCTTCCATTAACTACAGCTTATCTAAAAAAAGTTTTAGATGAAATTGGTGTTGAATATAGAACAGACTTCCCTAATAATTCTTCAATTTTAGTTACAATTAAAGGAGAACTTGAAGGAGATAAATGTATTGCTTTAAGAGCAGATACAGATGGCCTTCCAATGCCAGAATTTTTAGATTTACCTTTTAAATCTACAAATCAAAATATGCATGCTTGTGGTCATGATGCACATGCTGCGATGATGTTAGGAACAATCTACGCATTAAATCAAATGAAAGATAAAATACGTGGAACAGTTAAATTCTTATTACAACCTGGTGAAGAAACAGGATCAGGTGCAATTGATATGATTAAAGGTGGTGCTTTAGAAGGAGTTGACTTCATATTAGCATTACACAATGGAAATACAACAGATGAACTTGATGAAGGTAAAATTGGTGTAAAATATGGTTCAATGATGGCTTGTATGGATAAATTTACTATAAAAGTAAAAGGTAAAGGAAGCCATGGTGCTTATCCTCATATGAGCATAGATCCAATAACTACATCAACTCATATTATTTCAGCAATTCAAGATATAGTTTCAAGAGAAATAAATGCTGTTGATACTGCTGTAATCTCAGTTTGTATGATAAATGCAGGAAGTGCTTTTAACATAATTCCAGAAGAAGTTGAAATAGTTGGAACAGTTAGAGCTGTTTCAAAAGAAATTAGAGCGTTTATAGCTACAAGAATTGAAGAAATTGCAACTAATATGGCAATTGCAATGAGAGCAAAAGCAGATTATGAATACCATTATGGTCCACCACCTGTTGTAAATAATAATGATATCGTAGACTTTGCTAAACAAAGTGCAATTAATGCATTAGGCGAAGAAAATGTTCAAGTTTTACAAAAGCCAATCCTAGCTGGTGAAGATTTCGCTTACTATCTTGAAGAGAAAAAAGGTGCTTATGTATTTTTAAGAAACCCTCTTTATGTTGATGGTATTGCCTACCCTCACCACAACGGAAAATTTGGACTTAATGAAAAATATTTCATAAATGGAGTAAAATTCTTCGTTCAAGCAGTACATGATTATTTAAAATAAATTTAAAAGCACCTAAATAATATTAGGTGCTTTTTTTATATTCTATTTTATAAAACACTTGTCTTTAAAACAAATGAAAGTATTACAATTCCAGTACTAAATACAATATGTCCAACTATAGCACTTTCTATTCTCTTTGTCTTTAAATAAACATATCCAAAAGTTAAGGAGATAATCACAATTTCTACTACTATAGGAAGTGTATATTTTAAATTTATAAGTGCAAACAATATTCCTGATAAACAAGCCGGTGTGAATAATCGTACAAATTTGTATCCACCTTCATATAAATCATATAAATAGCCGAATACTACATTTCTATAAACTATTTCAGTTACAAAAGGAATAATAAAAACTAAATTTATTAATGAGATTTTATTATTAGAAACCACATTTTTAATTCTAATAAATTCCCCTGTCATATCATAACTATAACCTAAAAATCCTAAAATTTTAAATAAAATTTGAATTACAACCAGTAAAGCTATCCCAGAACATGCTCCAATCAAAATAGATTTTAATAAAGGTTCCTTTTTACCATCTTTGGAAATTGAATTTGTAGGGAATTTTTTACAAAACAAATATACAATAATCGCAAAAATCAAAGTTAAAGCAATATTTATATTTGTTAAGTTTTTAATCACAAATTCTGATTTTATATACTTATTTGCCAATGTAGGAAATCTTGAAATTCCTAAAAAATACACCAATGATAGCAAGAATGATACAATAAAATTTTTTGTCTTAACACTCATAGCTTCCTCCTAAAATTTTTATTTTATAATAAGTTTTTTTATGTTTAAATTAGAAAAAAACATTCCTAATTATTAAAAATACATTAATTAAAACATGAACTGTTATAGAAGCACTGATTCTCTTAGTATATAAATATACTGCTGAAAAAGATATTCCATATATAATATACTGAATCATAGCTAAATGAAATACACCATCATGTATTGAACCGAAGATTATTGATGATACTACTATAGATGTTATTATCCTAATATATTTATTACAACCCGAATGTAAATCATACAAATATCCAAACAGTATTCGCCTATACACCATTTCTTCATATATACTCACCAAAGACATCGAAAATAAACTTACAAACAAATTAAGTCTTTCAGTACCACTAATATTTTTTGCATTCAAACTATAAATCTCAAGTTTGAAAATGCTTTCAATGTACAAAGCAAAATATATAATCAACATAGTAAAAACAAAAACTAAAATTGAAATAATTATAGATTTTTTTAAGTCCATTTTTTCTGAACTATCTATAGAATTTAATTTTCCATCAAATACATACTTTATAATCAAAAATATTATACAATTCCCAAATAGGCAACAAATCCCACCAACAAAGAAATTATTTACAATTGGATTTTCAAAAAATTTAAAAACAAATATTTTTCCAAAAAATAAAGAATTTAAAATTTTCTGCCTAAAGATAAATTCAAAAAATAGAAACATTAAAGCAGGAAAAATCCACTTTTTAAAGTTTTTTATATTTAATAAATTAGTATCTAGCATTGTTTTCTCCTTTATTTTCTAATTTTTTATAATAATCTTCTAAGATATGGAATTAAATTAATTAAAATATGGACAATAATAGGTGATGATAATCTTTTAGTATAAACATATAAACTGGATAAAATTATACCGGAAGTAACATAATATAGCATATAAGGATGAAAAACTCCATTATGTATTGAACCAAATACTATGGATGATACAATTGTTGCAGTAATAAATCTAATATATTTATTACATCCTGAATGTAAATCATATAAATATCCAAATAATAATTGTCTATATACAATTTCTTCAAGTATAGGTCCCGCAAATGATACTTCAAAATATGTGAATATACTCACTTTTTCTGATGCTTTTATGACACTATCATTAATACTTTTAACATTTCCAAATACATTATAAATAATAATGGAAATAATTTTATCAAAATTATAACTAATTATAAATACTACTATTGAAATCAATACTGATTTTAGTAAATTCATTTTTTTAGAATTATCTATTGAATTAAATTTATCCTTATATACAAAATGAATTAAACATATAAAGAAAAGTATTCCAACAACATGAGCAATAAAATATATCATAGCAAAACTTTTTAAACCATATACCACAGAAAGTTTAACAATATTTTTACTATAATAGTTATAAGCTAAAAATATCAAAATCGGTAATATCCATTTTTTAAAGTTTTTTATATTTAATAAATTCGTTTTTTCCATAACTAACTCCTATACAATATTTTTTAAATATACTGTATTTTTTTAAACTCTATCAATAAAAACAATTACTTATAAACTTCTAATTCAAAAGAAACATATTTATTCCCATTCCCACAATATTTACACAATGATGTGTAAATCCTACGACATAAATATTTTTACAATATTTATATTGATATGATAAAATCATTGACATAAATACATAGTGAATCATTCTATAGTCAAATAATCCCTCATGCAATATACCAAATACTATTCCAGAAATTAAACTTGCAGTAAAAAATCTAACATATTTGTTCGTTCCGTTATAAATATCATATAAAGTGCCAAAAAAGTATCCTCTAAATATAATTTCCTCTGCATATGCTGAAAATAAAGTAATAAATACATAATTCAAATAATTATATTGAAAAGCAAAAAAATCTGTCTTACCAAAACTATCACCCGATATTTTAAAATAAAATAAAAGTTTAGTTAATGCAATTCCAAATACTATAATTAAAGTTAAAGAAATAATCACTGATAATATATATTTCTTTAAGTTTTTTATTTTAAATTTTTCACTGTTTTTTTCTATTGAATTTACATTTCTCAAAAAAATGCTGAAAAAAATTATAATTACATAAAGGGCTATCTCGTACTTTCTAACTACATTTACAAAATCCATTCCCCACGAATATATTTTTCCCTTATTTAAAAAAGAAACTAAATTTTCCATTTGACCTGACATCAAAACTAAATATAAAACTATAAATCCTATTATAATACTTCTTTTAATCTTTGCCATAAATCTAACTCCAATCATTTAATTTACAAATTAATAAATAAAATTAGCCATATTTTACCTAAAAAAACGTAAATGCAGTACAATAATTGCTATGCAAAGTTATGATACCAAAAGAAAACGTATTTGTCAAATGGATTTCACAAAATTCGGAAAAAGAATATAATATTGTAATTATTTTTTCTATTTTATTGTAAATACTATATTTGCTAACAAAAATTTTATAATTACTTATAATTTTTTCTTATAATTAAATTACTATTCTTAATTTTTTAATTTTAGGTAAACATTTTTATAAAAAATATTTTAAACAAAAAAACTCCAAAAGTTTTTACACTTTTGAAGTAATAATTATAAAATAAAAAATATTTACTTAATACTACTCTGTAAATCTAATCCCTAGTATGTAATCTCAATAGAAATTAAAAGAATTGAATATAATCTAGTCCTTATTTTGTTTACTCATATTCTAAATTTATGAGATTTCTAGCTATTTTTCACAAATACAAATTTATTTTCTAAAGACATTTCTCCAATAAATACATATCCGTCTTTGTCAAATTTCTTTATATCTTCAATATTTTCAATTTTATTTTTAGTCATAAAGTTAAGCATCATTCCCCTAGCTTTTTTTGAAATCGTAGAATGTTTTTTTAACTTTCCATCTACTTTTTCATAAAATTCAAAATCCAAAATTTGCTTCTCTGAAATGTACTTTTTAACTGTTTTTGAAAATTCTTCACTTGCAAGATTAACAATGAAATCTGTATCTTTTAAAATGTTCTTAGCAATATCATCTTTCCAATAATTATATAAATTTCCCATTTTTGTTTTCATAAGAAAATCTAGTCTATATGGATTAATTAAATCAAAAGGTTTAAGCGCACCATAAAGTGCAGAAATAATAATTAAATGCTCTCTTATATACTCTAAATCGCACTCATCAAAATCTTCTCTTTTTATATTTTTATAGCACATTCCGTCATACATAAAAAAAGCCTTACAGTAATATTTTGATATCAAAACTTCCGGAACATTTTTTAAAATTTCATTTGTTTTATCAGAAAAATCAAATCCTGAAAAAAACCTCTCACAAGTTTTAGAAATTGTCTTTGCAGGTGATAAAATTATTTTCATATTTCTCTCCTTAAATCTATTTTAAAATAGCAATATTCCAAATAAATTACTACTTTGATTATATTAAAAAATCTCATTATAGTCAATAAAAAAATAGCACCGAAGTGCTATTTTATAAATAATCATATAATATTGTTATTGATGTTTTTAAATTATTATCATAGTTTTTAATCAGTTCTTCTATCTCACATTTAAATATATTTTCATCAAATGTTTTACTTAATTTATTTCCGTATAATGCTACTTGCATACCTACAAAATATTCCTCTCCTTCTTTGTAGATTGCAAAATCGTGAATTGATTTTATATATTCAAACTGATTTTTCCAATTTTCAGTAATTTCTTTTAATTCAATTTCTCTTTCCGTAAAGTTTCCACCAACAGGTTCAACATGTATAACAAGTACAATTTCATATTTATCATAGATTTCTTTTTCAATAAGGCTCATAAGATTATGTGCTTTTACTAGACTCATTTCACAATCAACTTCTACGTCAACAGTACCAATTGTTTTTAAATGTCCATATTTATGAAAAGTATAATTATGAATTCCTAATATTTCACTATGATTTTCAATGTCCGTCAATACTAATTTGATAAGCTCTAAATCAGGAGTTTCTCCAATAAGTTCGCTTATCGTTTCTCTTGCTAGAGAAAAACCAGAAAATAGTATAAATGCTGAAACCACAAGTCCTACAACTCCATCTACTGGAAATGTTGTATAATCAGAAACAATCATAGCAATTAAAACTACCGAAGTTGTAAAAACATCGCTTAGACAGTCAATAGATGTAGCCTTTAAAATGCTTGAATCTATTGCTTTTGAAAGTTTTCTATTGAAGAAACTCATCCAAAGTTTAACTACTATTGAAATCACTAAAAATATAATTCCAATTCTTCCCATTAGTATTTTTTCAGGATTGATTATTCTCTCTACTGATGTTTTGGTGAATTGGACACCAACTACCATTACCATCATAGATATTATTAAAGTTGTTATATACTCAACTCTACCATGTCCATAAGGATGATCTTTATCCGGTGGAGCAGAAGAAAATTTAAAGCCTAAAACTGTTGCAAATGAGTAAATAGCATCTGAAAAATTATTTACTGCATCTGCTGTTATTGAGACTGAATTCGCCAATATACCTATTAAAAATTTTGATATTCCTAAAGTAACATTTAAAAAAGTTCCTATCAAACCTGAAAAATAACCAACTTTTTTACGGTCATATTTATCTGTGTTTTCAATTTTCGAAATATTTAATATTTTTTTATATAACATAATTACTCCATAAATAGTATAATATTTCCACTTTCAAGTGTATTCTTTATATCAATAATTCTTTGATTTGAAGATCCTCTGAATTTTAAAGTTAAATCTTTTAATCTATAATCAAATCTCCCATCAACTAAGACATCACACTCTTTTAAGAGTTCGAATCTATCATCATCTTCCAGTATTTCTTCAAAAGTATATCCTGAATAAATCCAAATGTTTTTATTTACACTCTTTTTTATATCTCTAACAATCTCAAGAAGCTCTTTGGCATTTTGCATTGGCTCTCCACCAAGAAGTGTAAGACCTGATACATTTTCATCACGAAGATAGTCAATTACTTGATTAGTTGTATCTTTCGTCCAAATCTCCCCAAAATTAAAATCCATATATTTTCTATTAAAACAATCTTTACAATTATGTGTACAGCCAGTTACGAAAATACTAGTTCTGATACCAACACCATTTGCAACATCATAAGATCTTATCTGACCATATCTCATTTTACCCCCTCACTATATATGAAGAACCCTTGACTTGATTTCCTTAGTTCTACCTTCGTTCCAGAAATTTTCTCCAAGATATCCACAAGTTCTTCTAGTTACATTCATTTTTTGTTTATCTTTATTATGACATTGAGGACATTCCCATTCATTATAATCATTTACAATAATTTCACCGTCGAATCCACATACATGACAATAATCTGATTTAGTATTAAATTCAGCATATTGAATATTATCGTAAATAAATCTAATCATTTGTTCAACAGCTTCAACATTATGATTCATATTAGGAATTTCTGCATAAGAAATACAACCACCAGTTGATAATTTTTGGAACTCTTCTTCAAATCTAAATTTATCAAAAACAGAAATGTCTTCTCTAACATCAACATGATAACTATTTGTGTAGTATCCCTTATCTGTTATATCCTTAATTTCTCCATATTTTTTCTTATCAATAGAACAGAATCTATGAGTTAAACTTTCAGCAGGAGTTCCATATAATGAGAATGACATTCCTGTTTCTTCACTCCAACTGTCAGCTGCTTCTTTAATTCTCTTCATAACTTTAAGGGCAAATTCTTTTCCCTCTTCTGTTGTATGGCTAACACCTTTTACGCACATTGTGGCTTCATACAATCCGATATATCCTACAGAAAGTGTTGAATATCCATTTTCAAGATATTTTTTAATACTTTCACCCTTTTTAAGTCTTGCAATTGCTCCATATTGCCAGTGAATAGGTGAATTGTCACTCTTTACATTTTGAAGAAGTGAATTTCTAAATAAAAGTGCCTTTTTTACTGTTTCAAGTCTTTTATCCAACATTTCAAAGAATCCTTCTTCATTTCCTGTATTTAAAATTCCTATTTGAGGTAAATTCAAACTTACAACACCTTGATTAAATCTCCCTTCAAATTTATAATTTCCATTTTCGTCTTTATAAGTAGCTAGGAAAGATCTACAACCCATAGGTCCGAATACATTACCTTCATAATTTTCTCTAAGTTTTTTAGCAGAAATATAGTCAGGATACATTCTCTTTGCAGTACATTTTGCAGCAAGTTTAGTTAAGTAGTAATATTTACTATCTTCTCTTACATTGTTTTCGTCTAAAACATAAATCAATTTAGGGAAAGCCGGTGTAATATAAACACCTTTTTCATTTTTAATTCCTTCTAATCTTTGCTTTATTATTTCTTCAACAATTTGAGCAACTTCAGCTTCATACTCAAAACCATCTTCAACATACATAAAAAGAGTAACGAATGGACTTTGACCATTTGTAGTCATCAAAGTATTTATTTGATATTGAATTGTTTGGATACCAGCTTCCAATTCTTTCTTAGTCATTGCTCTTGCAATATTTTCAACATCTTCTTCATCAGTTAAAATTTCTTTTGCAAGTTTTAAATGTTTTTCATAGCTCTTTCTTAGATATTTTCCTAAATGAGCAACATTTAAACTTTGACCACCAAATTGACCTGAAGCAACTTGAGCAATAATTTGAGTCATTACAGTACAAGCAACTTGGAAAGATTTTGGAGTTTCAACCATCTTACCATTAATAACTGTTCCATTATCAAGCATATCTCCAATATTAACTAGACAACAGTTAAACATTGGTTGAATTAAATAGTCCATATCGTGAAGATGTATTGCTCCTTCATCATGTGCTTGAACAATATCAACTGGAATTAACATTCTTCTTGCGATATCTTTTGAAACTTCCCCAGCTATTAAATCTCTTTGAGTAGAAGCTAGAATTGCATTTTTATTTGAATTTTCATTTATAACATCTAAATTTGTCTTATCTAAAAGACCTAAAATACTTTCATCAGTAGTATTTTTAAGTCTTTTAAAAGTTTGAACAGCTTTATAATTTTCATATGCTCTTGCTGTTGCAGGATTACCATATTTAATTAAACTATAATAAACATGATCTTCTATGTCATATATACTCATTTTCTTACCAATTGTTGTTGCAAAAGTTTCTATCTCTTTAGCAATCTTTTCTGCTAGTCCTTCTTCATAAACTCCTGTACTGCTATGCATTGCTTTATTTATTGCAATAGCAATTTTTTTTGCGTCAAAATCAACTTCTTGACCATTTCTTTTTACAACCTTAATCATAACAACCTCCAAAATATTATTAAAAACACTTAAAAAATGCTTGATAGTAAGATTATAACATCAACAATATATATTGTCAACGATTTTTATATATACTATATATAGTATATTTTGTTGTTTTAGCCTTTAAAATCCATTGCAAATAATTTTATAACAATTAGTAGCATGATAAACTAAAAAGAATTTTTTAAAAATATTTTTAGCACAAAAAAACTGATATGAAAATCATATCAGTTTATATATTTTCTATTTCTTCTTCATTCTCTTTTAAAGTCTTTATTCCAAACATGAAATATACTACATGGAAAAACCAAACAATTGCTAATATAATTCTTCCGATTTTAGTATTTTTCATAAAATAAAAACCAGTTCCCATAGTTAATGTAAAAAATACTATAATTTTTAGTTTATGTTTTACTGTAAGACCTTTTCGGTTTGTAATCTTTTCTAAATTATTCTTATATAAATTTGTTCCTACGAACCAATCATGTAGTTTTGTAGAACTTCTTGTAAAGCAAAATAACGTAACAACATAAAATGGGAATGTAGGTAATAGTGGTAAAAAAACACCAACTGTACCTATTGCAAAAAAGATTAAACCTATTACAATCCATGTATATCTAACAATTTTGTTCTTCATATATTACCTCCATATCTTTGATATGATAATGATAACATATTTCAAATTAATCTTCAACAAAACAAAATTAAATTTTATTAAATTTATTTTATTTAAAATTTATTGCTCTATTTAGTGTATAACTAGATCCTCTACCTACTATTGCCAATACCTTTTTATTTCTATTAATATTTCTTATAAAAAAATTACTAATCTCATAAGTTCTTCTTCCCATAGGTTTATAGTTAGTTTTATTTATATGTTTTTTCTTTTCAGAATTTACAACATTATGAATCCTTATTTCTTCTCCTTCACTTAAACTTGCTATATCTAGTAAAGTGTCTCTCGAAACATCTAACCCCTTTTTTACATAAATAGTTTTATCAAGTTCTTCTAAATAAACTTTATCAAACTCTTTTTCTTCATTTTCTTCAGCAAATGAGACATTATAAAAAGAATTATTGACTGAAATAGTTCCCAATGCTAACATTAAAAGTAACACAGTTTTTTTTATTTGTTTCATTACAAATCCTCTTAATTTTTTATTCAGTAAAACTTTACTGTAAATCTATTATATCATAATATATATTTTTAAAAAAGACTGATAATTTATTTCAAAATATGATATAATTAAAGAGTTGTAATACTATATTTTAAACACTTCCCATTTTCTACTTTGTAAATAACATCTGCAAATGATACTGTGCTCATTCTATGAGAAATCAAAAATACCATTCCCTTACAATTTTCCTTAATTAAATTTAAAATTATTGATTCATTTAAAGTGTCTAAATTACTTGTTGGCTCATCAAAAATATAAACATCTGCTTTTTTCAATAATGCTCTCATAAGTTCAAGTCTTTGCATTTCCCCACTTGAAAAAATTACTCTTTCGGAATTTATCTTAGTATCAAGTCCATTTTCAGTTGATAAAATCTTATCTTTTAATCTACATTTTTCTGCGATATATAAAATTTCATCATCAGTAATATTTTTATTTCCAAGAGTTAAATTTTCTCTAATTGTTTGTGAAAAAATTTGTGGAAATTGTGGTATATATGCAATTTTTTCTTGTAGTTTTCTACTATCAATATTCAAAATATCATCATTATTTAAAGATATTTTACCAGATTTTGCAACATACCATTTCATTACTATTTTCATCAATGTACTCTTTCCAGAGCCGCTTTCACCAACAAGACCAACAATTTTCTTGTCTTCAAATTTTAAATCTAAATTTTCAAAAATTAGCTTATCTCTATTTGGATATGAAAAGTCAACATTTTCAAACTTTATTTCATCAATCTTTTCAACTTCTTTACTACCTTCATTTCCAACTGCTTCCTTTTCATCTAATAGACTAAAAGTTTGTCTTGCAGCTTGTAAAGCACGTCCTAAACCCAACGGAAGTCTACTAAGCTCTAAGAAAGGAGCAAAAGATGAACTGAAAACAACTAGGGTAATTACTGCATCTTTAATGCTAATCAATTCTTTTTTAACAAGAACAAAATCAACAAATGCAAAAGCGAAAACGCCGAGACCAATTGTTAAAAAGCTAAATGAAAATTGTAAAAAGTTTAATTTTGCAACATTTCTTTCTTTTCTATTAACAATTTTACTTTCTTTTTCTAAATTTTTAAATCTTTCTTTTTCAACTCCAAGTTGAAGTAAATCTTTCATACCTTTTAAACTTTCCAAGAAATATGAAGTATATGATTTTCTATATTGTTGTTGAATTTCAAGATGTGGTTTTAATTTACTTGAAAATACATTAGGAATTATAACTGCAAGTATAAAGTATACAGTTAGTGCAATTAAACTTAATTGTAAGCTATAATGTAAATAGTACAAAATAAGCACTATTGAAACAATAAGTCCTGTTGTAATTGGAGCTAATGTATGAGCAAAGAAAACTTCTAGAGCTTCAACATCTTCTCCTATAAGTTTTAATAGAGCTCCACTGTCTTGAGAATCTAATTTTGAAGGAACAAGTCTTCTAAGTTTCGCAAAAATTTCTCTTCTAAAATCAGCTAAAACTTTAAATGCAACGTAATGACCAAAATAATGTTCTCCATATCTGAATAGTCCTCTTGAAACTGCAAGAACAACTAAAATTATTAAGGAAAATATCTTTAACTTCCCTCCGTTCAAAACATCAAATCCTAAAGAAATTATTTTCGCAGGAATATATACTGTAATTAGAAATCCAAAAACTGCAAAAAATACAGCCAACAAAATTACAGGAAGTAAATTTTTCATAAAATTAATTAGTCTAGTAACTAGTTTTATACTATCTTTCATTTAAAATTTCCTCCATTTCATTTTGTTTATCTAATAATAATTTATATTCAAAGTTTGAATTGTATAAATCATTAGGTTTTCCAAAGTCCCATTTTTTTTCTTGTCCCATAAATAGAACAAAGTCAGCTTTGTTAACTTGTTTCATCTTATGAGAAATAAACATAACAATAGAATTTTTAGAAATCATCTTAATTAATTCTAAAATTGCAATTTCATTTTCAGTATCGACACTTGAAGTCATTTCATCAAAAATGTAAATTTTTCTATTTGCAAGTAAACTTCTAACACAGATAATTTGTTGTCTTTGACCAGGAGAAATTAATCTTCCATTTTCTCCAATAATTGTATTAAAACCATCAGGTAATGTTTGTACGAATTTTAAGATATTTTTTTCTTCAATCCAATCTAAAATTTCTTTTTCAGACATTTTTGTTGCTTTTTTTAAATTATCCATAATACTTTCATTAAAAACATAAGAATCAGGAGAAACATAAAAGCCTAATGAATTTATATCTGCTTTTGAAAAATCTCTTAATGACTTTCCATCAAGTAAAATCTCTCCAGAATAATTTTCAAGATTTTTAAATAATATCTTTGCAAATGTACTCTTTCCAAGTCCACTTTCTCCGGCAATTGCAAATAAACTGCCCTTTGAAATAATAACATCAAGATCTTTTAAAATATATCTATCATCATAAGCAAATGAAACATTTTTAAATTCTATATTATCAATGCTTTTCAATTCAATGTTAGAATCACCATTTATATTATCAACTTTAACGCCATCTAAGAAAGTAAAAATTCTATCAGCCATTTTTGTATTCATCATAAGCAAATGCATACAATATCCTAATTCTCTAATAGGAGTGAAAAATTCAGTAGCAATTAGTATAAAGAATATAAAGTTAAAAATTGACATTCCACCATTTGAAATTGAACTTACAGCTAAAAATCCTGATATTGCTATTCCTAAATACATAACTCCGTCCATATAACCAACAGATTGAAGTTGGAATTTTAACAGTTCCATAGTTGAAAGCCTAAATTTTTCAGCACTTTCATTGAAATTTTTCTCATAAATTCCATCAGCGCAATAAGAATAAAGAGTATTTAACCCTTTTAAATCATCCATAAATAAATTACTTACATCCATATATGTTGACCAATAATGTTGCATTATTTTTGCAGAACGTTTTTGGATTAAGACTATTGAAACTGGAATAAAAGGTATGCTTACTAAGAAAACCAAACCTCCTAATGGATAGATATAGACTACAATTAATAAAATTGTTGCACAGTTAAAATATGTTCTTAAAGTAGTTGTTAGATAATTACTGTAAAAGGTATCTAAACTATCGATCCCTTGAGATGCAATTGTAAGTATATCAGCAGTTGAATAACCTTTAAACGCTTCTTCCTCACTTTTAGAAAAAGCATCAAAAAATTTAACTTTTAAATTATCTCTAGCAAATTGAGATGCTACACCTTGATATTTCTTTGCAAAAATTGAAATTGCAAAACCGAAAATATTTAATCCTATTACAATAATTACATATGTAAAAAGGCTAAATTCTGTATTGTTATATAAATTTGAAAATCCTTTTGCAATAACTCCAAAAGAAATTATTCTCATCAAAAATTGAATCCAAGATAAGAATGATGCAATATAAACAAATCTCATTCTATCTCCAAGTTCTTTTTTTAATCTATTTTTTAATTCTTTTCGTCTTTCACGACTTATTTTTTGTTTCTGAATTTTTGTGCTGAAATCACTATCCATAAAAAACTCCTCATCATTAATTATACTTATGTTTTTTATAATACCCCACAATGATAATAATTAAAAATATAATCAATCTCAATTATAAATAGATAAAAATACCACATAAATGTGGTATTTTTATCTATTTTATCTTTCTAACTTCTTCTACAACTTTATTTATTGCTTCTTCAGATGACATTTCAACATTTTCCATTTCTCTTCTTGTTGAAAATTCAATTACATTTTCGTTAGCTTTTTTACCAACTGTAATTCTTAGAGGAATTCCAATTAAATCTCTATCATTAAATTTAACTCCTATTCTCTCTTTTCTATCATCAAGCATTACTTCAACACCTTGCGCTTCTAATTCATCATGAATTTTTTCTCCAAGAGTCATTTGATCTTCATCATTCACATTTACAACAGTAACTATTACATGATAAGGTGCAACTTGAATAGGCCAAATAATTCCTTTTTCATCATTATTTTGTTCTATAATTGCAGTAATACTTCTTGTAATCCCTATTCCATGGCTTCCCATCCAAAAATATTGACTAACTCCATTTTCATCTAAGAAAGTAGCATTTAATGCTTTTGAATATTTTGTTCCTAATTGGAAGATATTTCCAACTTCTATTCCTCTTGCAAATTTTAATGGATGACCACTTATTGGACAAACATCTCCTTCTTGTACCATAAGTAAATCTTCTACAATTTCTCCATCAAAATCTCTTCCAAAATTGCAATTTATATAGTGATGATCTTCTTTATTTCCACCTACTACTGTATTTTTCATAAGAGTTACTCTCTTATCTAAAATTTTTCTTACCTTTAAATCAACAGGTCCTGTGTAACCTGCAAATGTTCCAATTTTTAAAATTGTTTCATCATCCATCATTTCAACTTCATGTTCTGGCGCTCCAAGATAAGCACAAAGTTTAGTTAGATTTAATTCTCTATCTCCTGGAATAAAAGCAATTACAGGTTCTCCTGAAACTACTAAATCAATTGCCTTAACACATTTTGAAATCTCTTGTTTTAAAAATCCTGCTACTTCTTCAATAGTTTTACAATTTGGAGTATGAACTAATTCAAGTTCTTTTTCTTCTCCACTTTCGTCAACTTTGTAAATAACTTCTGCTTTTTCGTCTGTTGCTGCATATCCACTTTCGTCACAGTAACAGATAACTCCTTCACCAACTTCTGAAAGTGCAATAAATTCATGAGAGCTATTTCCACCCATTGCTCCTGCATCACCAGCAACAATTTTATAATTAAGACCTAATCTATTAAATACTTTTTCATATGCCTTCCACATTTCCTTATAAGATTCCATCATCATTTCAGGACTTACATCGAAAGTATATGCATCCTTCATTGAAAATTCTCTTGCTCTATTGATTCCAAAACGAGGTCTTTTTTCATCACGATATTTTGTTTGAATTTGATAAATATTTAAAGGTAATTGTTTATAACTTTTAATTTCTCCACTAATCAAAGTTGTAAAATATTCTTCGGCAGTAGGTCCAAGACAGAATTCTCTTTCATTTCTATCAGAAACTTTAAACATTTCCGGGCCAAAAGTTTGCCATCTTCCTGATTCTTCCCATATTTCTTTAGGTTGAAGTGCAGACATTAAAATTTCATATCCACCCATTCTATCCATTTCTTCTCTTACTATATTTTCAACTTTTCTAATTGCTCTATAGCCAAGAGGTAGATAAGAGTAAATTCCTGCTGCACTCTTTCTAATCATTCCAGCTCTTAAAAGCAATTTATGACTTATTATTTCTGCCTCTTGAGGATCTTCTCTTAGTGTAGGCATGTAATATCTTTTCATTTTCATAATATAATTCCTCCAAAATAACAAATTTGTAATTGTGATGATATAAAAAAAACGGCAATCATCTCCAAGAGACGAAAGCCGTGGTACCACTCTAATTTATACTTGAAAGCTATAAGGCACAACCCTGTAATTTTAATACAAGTTCAAAGATAGGTTCAATTATCTGCATAAAAGTTTTTCACCAAACAACTTCTCTCTACATATACAAAAATAATTTACTATTTCTTATCATCACTAAATATCTAATGAATAAATTATATTAAATTTAGCAAAAAAAGTCAACCTTAAAATAGTAAATTTCTAAATTTACAAAAAAAAGGTTGAGTAAAAACTCAACCCAAATTTATTTATTCTTATTTATTGCAGCAAGGTTTAGAAGCTCTTAAGAACCAAATATTCTTTTCTAATTCTCCAATATGGTCTTCTAACATTGAAACAATTATGAAATCTCCATCATTATCAGCTTCTTCTCTAATCTTTGTAGCTTCTTCTTTAATAGCAACTAAGTCATTCATAACAATTTCGTTTACTTCGTCAACTATAACTTTTTTAGAATCTAATTCAGCAATTGTAGCATTAGCAACATAATCTTTTAATGATGCAAATGGGAATCCACCTTTCTTTTTAATTGCTTCAGCAACTTCATCATACCAATCAAAGAATTTTTCATATAAACCTTCTGTGAAAATATGAGTTTGATAGAAGTTTCTTCCTTCTACGTTCCAGTGTAAGTTATGTAACTTAGTAGTCATAACTGCGATGTTTGATAAATAAACATTTAAACTTTTAAAATCTTTCATTTTTAACCCTCCTAATTTTTTATTAATTACAACTATTATATACCCAAAAATTAAAAAAATAAAGTTTTTTTTAAAAATTTTAAAAAAAATTTTTTTATTCATTTGTGGAGATATTTTATATAAAATAGCATCTAAAAACATTTAATTGGTTATTATTTTAAAAAATTGTTATTATTTCAATTGTAAAATGGAATTTGACAAATTTTACCATTAGAAAAATACCTACAAACGCCTAAATTGTAACATTTTTGTAATTGCTTTTATTTTTTTTTCTGTTATAATCTCTAATGAACAATTTTATAAGGACACACAAATGAAAAGCTTTAAATTAAATTTAAATAAAATAAATCTAAATGAATTAAAACAAATAAAAAAATCTGATTTTTTTAAAAAAAGAGAAGATAAAAATAAAGAAAAATTTCATATAAAGAGTTTTGATGGACTTCGTGCAATAGCCGTCATTCTTGTTATGCTATATCATATTATTCCTCATATAGTACCTGGAGGATACTTAGGTGTTGTAATTTTTCTAGTATTAAGTGGTTATTTAGTAACTGATAACTTTTTACGAGAAATGGATAAGCATATGTATCTGGATATTATTAAGTTTTGGAAAAAAAGAGTTGTAAAACTTTATACTCCACTTCTACCAATGCTTAGCATAGTAAGTTTATTCGTATTATTATTCTTTAATGATATGTTAAATGACTATGTTGGAAATTTATTTAGCTCAATCTTTGGAATAAATAATATTTACCAAATACTTCATGGACTATCATATTTTGATGCGCATGGAAATCCAAATCCATTTACACATCTTTGGTCTTTGGGACTTGAGGTACAATTCTATTTAATATGGCCTATTTTAATTTCTCTACTATATAGAACATTTAAGTTAAGAAGAAAAAGCCTTGCGATTATTACATTGATACTATCATTAGCGTCAGCAACTACAATGTTTATGTTATATTCTCAAAATACTGATGTATCAAGAATATACTATGGAATTGACACAAGAGCTTTTAGCTTTTTAATAGGATGCTTCTTTGCTTTTTTATTTCCAAGAAATAAAGTGCAAGAAATTCAACTTTCAAAAACAAAAAGTATATGTGTAGGTATTATCTCCATTATACTATTTTTAGGAATATTATATCTTTCAGTAACTATGGATGCAAAGATGGATATAGTATATAAATTCGGAATGTATTTTTACTCAATTTTAATAGGAATTTTACTTATCTTATTACTTTTAAAAGATAATATAATTAATAAATTCTTTTGTTTTACACCATTTATAGAAATCGGAAAAAGAAGTTATAGTTTATACCTATGGCAATATCCAATTACAATATTTATAGGTGATTACTTAAAATGGAGTAAAATTTCAATTATATACCTTGTTTTATTAGAACTTTTATTTTCAATTATTTTTGCAGAAATTAGTTATAGATTATTTGAAGGTAAAGAAAATTATTTAATCTATATAAATAAAAAATGTAGTGAAGATATAAAAAATAGAAATCTATTTTCAGCAATTGGAATTTTAGCAGTATTTATTATTTTTGCAACATCAATTCTATCAATTTCACAAAAAACTGATGATATTGAAGAACTAAAAACAAAGCTTGAAAATATTCAAAAAAATAACGCTCAAAATATTGAAAATAATAATCAAGAAATTCCAAACAAAGAAGAATTGAATAAAAAAATTACTAAAAATGAACCTACTATAAAACCTGAGAACAATATTGATTTATCTACAACTGAAATTACTTTTATTGGAGATAGTATAATGTTATCAGCTTCAGATGCAATTAAAAGTGAATTTAAAAATGCAATAGTAGATGCAAAAGTTAGTCGTCAAGCATGGGATTTGCCAAAAGTTTTAGATCATTTAAAAGAAACTAACAATATAAAAGATATTGTTGTAATTCATTTAGGAAGTAATTACAAAATAAATAAAGAAAAATTCAAGGCAGATCTTGAATCTTTAGGAAATAGAAAAATATTTTTAATAAACTGTGTGGTGCCAGATCCTTGGGAAGAACAAGTTAATACAACTTTAAAAGAACTTTCTGATGAAATGGAAAATGTAGAAGTTATAGATTGGTACTCATTTGCTAAAGATAAAAAAGAACTTTTCTATAAAGATGCTACACATCCAAATGGACAAGGTTCAAAAGAATATACTAATTTATTAAAAACTGAATTAAGTAAATATTTAAAAAAGGAGCATTAAGCTCCTTTTTATATTATTATTTTATTTTCGCACCGCTAAGTTCAATACTTTTATTTACAAGAACATCCAAAGCATCAATTGTATTTATGCTTTTACAAATATCTAAAAGACTAAGTTCTGTACAAGCAATTATTCCAATAGTATCTTTGTCACAATACTTATTAAGAATTTCAATAAATTCTTTATTTTCTAAGTTATTTGTTTCTTTAATATTATAAATAATATCCATAACAGAATTTTTATCCGCAGTGGATAATTCTTTAACTTCTATTCCATATTTTTGTGCATATTTATCATAAACTTTTGAATTAAGAGTTCCAATAGTTCCAAAAACGGCAACTTGTTTTACTCCTCTTCTCTCTATTTCAAGAATTGTTTCTTCAATCATATTTATAATTTTTAAATTAGTATATTTACTAAATTCATCATAAAAATAATGACTTGTATTACAAGGAATAGCAACTACATCTACACCAATATTATCAAGAATTTCTAAGTCTTTTTTTATTACACTTAAAAACTCTAAATCCTTTTTCTCAATAATACATCTTGTTCTATCTGGCATAGTTGAGTGATTTAATACAACTAAATCAATATGTTCATTGTCATTATGTGCATCTGTATTTAAAACAACTTTATCGTAAAATTTAACAGTTGCTAAAGGTCCCATACCCCCAATAACTCCTAATTTATACACTATTTCCTCCTAAATATCTTTCTAAAAACTTTTCCTAATAGAATTTTATTAAAGAAAAACCATGGTTTTAAATCATTAATTGCAAAAATTGCAGGAGCCCACTTTCTGGAAAATGAAATCTTTAAAGATTTTAAAATACTTACTTGTTTAGTTCTCGCATAACGCCAAATTGCAACCATATCTTCAAAGCCATAAATAAAAGCTAAGTTTGTATCGTAATCAATATATTTACAATCACTTTCTTTTAATTGACCAGTTACATCAAGATACGCAATATATGGCATATTAATTCCAACTTTATATATTAAGTTGTTGAAATTAGTAGTTCTTGCATTTATCTCTATTAAATAAATTTCTCCTGTTTTTTCATGTTTTTTAAATTCTATTTCTCCAAAACCTCTATATCCGATATTTTCTAGGAATGGCTTTGAAATATCTACTAATTGTTGATTATATTTTTGAATTGTAAAAACTGAAGCTCCGAAATTAATTGGCCACTGTCTTTGTTTTTGAGCAGTCATATAATGAGTAGTTTTACCACTTCTATCAATATAATAGTCATAAGTTAACATACAATCATCAAATCCCGGAACAATTTCTTGAACAAAAATTTCAATATCATTATCGTTTGCTTTCTTTATTCCAGCTTCCATTTCTTCAATATTTTTACAAATAAAAACTTTATTTCTAAATACTTTTGTAAATTTTACAGTATCAAAAGGTTTAATTATGCATGGAAAACCCACTTCATTATTTACTCTTTCAACTAAATTTTCATCATTTGCACTTATAGTAGTCGGAATTTTTACTCCATTTTCTTTTGCAATATCATGTAGAGTCCATTTATCTAATAATCTTGTATTAAGTCCTTTAGCTTGACTAATCAAATAATATTTTTCTAACTCATCATAATATTCATCAATAAATTCAACATATTTATCATGTGTCGGAAGTAAAACAGGTTTTTCATCTTGTTTCTTTCCGTACTCTATTAAGCCTTGAAAAGCCTCTTCACCAAAATTATTCAAATTTTCTATTTTTAAAAATTCAGATATATATTTTGACTTTGCTCCATAAGAGTTTTCAAAGTCGTAATCACAAGCTACAACATGAACTCCTTCACGACCTAGACATCTAATTATACTAAGTCCTATATAGTAATTACAACCTAAAACAACCGCTTTGTTCATCTTTTTACCTCTTAATTAAAATATTGTTCATACCATTTTAAGAATGTGTAAATAGTATAAATCTTACGTCCATTATTTCTTTTATTATTATAGTGATCTTCTAAAATTGTGTTAATTTTTTCAACATCAAAAAATTCACTAACAAAATCTTTATTAAAAGTTTCTTTAACAATATTATAATATTTTTCTTCTTTAATCCATAAAACAAAAGGAACAACAAAACCTAATTTTCTTCTCTTTGCCCAATCGTCTGGCAATTTATTTAAAGCTGCTTTTCTAAAAGCATATTTTGTTATTTCGTTATGAGCTTTATGTCTTACTGGTATTGTTCTTGCAAGTTCCCACATTTTTTTATCTAAAAGTGGAACTCTAAGCTCAATAGAATTTGCCATAGTCATCTTATCTGCTTTTAGTAAGATATCATCAACTATCCACATTTTCATATCAAGATATAATCTTTTTGAAACGTCATCCATATCTTTAACTTCATCATAGTATTTCTTAGTTAAATCTCTTGAAGTTTCAGAATTTCTATATTTTTCTTTTAAAATTAAATTTGCTTGTTCATCAGACATAATTTCAGCAGGTCCAATATATCTATCTTCAACTTTTTGACCATATTTCATTACAATTGTCTTACCACTAAAATGTCTTTTATCTTTTAATTTTTTATATAATTTATTTCTTAAACAGAATGGTAATTTTTTGTAAATTCTTTGTGGAAGAGCCTCTGCATACTCATTATATCCAGCAAACAATTCATCAGCACCTTCTCCAGATAAAACTACCTTTACTTGTTCAGATGCTAATTTTGATAAGAAATACAAAGCTACAGAAGAAAGATTCGCATGTGGTTCATCTGAAAAATATTGTACTTTATTTATTCCATCAAAAAATTCATCCGGAGTAATTATCTTAGAAAAGTTTTCAATACCAAGTCTATCTGAAAGCTCTTTTGCATATACTGTCTCATTGAATCCCTTGTTGTCAAAACCTACAGAAAAAGTCTTATTAGGCATTGCTGTTGCAACAACATAACTTGAGTCAACACCACCTGATAAGAAAGAACCTACTTCAACATCACTAATTTTGTGGTACTTTACTGATTCTTCAACTTCATTTTCTATCTTACTAACAGCCTCATCAAAAGTCATTTCTTTATAATCAAGAGTTAAATTATAATAGCTCTTTATTTCTAATTTACCATTTTCAAAAATATAATAATGACCTGGTCTTAGCTTCTTAACTCCTTTAAAAAAGGATTCTTCTAAAGGATTGTATTGAAACACTAAATAATGTTTAAGTGCTTTTTCATTAACTTCTTTTTTAAATTTTGGATATTTTAAAAATGATTTAATTTCTGAACCAAAAACAAAATCTCCATCAATTAATGAATAGTAATATGGTTTAATTCCAAAATGATCTCTTGCTCCAAAAAGTCTTTGTTTTTTACTATCCCAAATAGTAAAAGCAAACATTCCTCTTAATTTTGCTAAAATACCTTCTTCACCATATTCTTCATATCCATGCAATATAACTTCTGTATCAGTATTTGTTTTAAATTTATATCCTTTTTCTAGTAGATCATCTTTTATTTCTTGATAATTATATATTTCACCATTAAAAATTATAGCAATATCATTATTCTCATTTAATATTGGTTGAGATCCTTCATGTAAATCAATTATACTTAGTCTTCTAAAACCAAAATTTATTCCATTATCAAAATAATAACCATCACTATCTGGACCACGATGAATAATTTGATTATTCATCTCTTTTATTACATTTTCATCTCTTACATCTTTACTGTAAAATCCAACAAATCCGCACATAACTTCTCCTTAAATATTCTTAAAAGAATTAATCTATAATATACTAAACAATCTAATTTAATTATATCATATACTAAAATTTATTTCTATTTATTTAAAATCTCTTTAACTGTTTCAATTTCGCTATATGGAATATATTCATCCCCTATAACTTGATAAGGCTCTGCACCTTTTCCCGCAAGTAAAACAATATCATTTTCTCTTGCGATTTCAAAAGCATATTCAATCGCTTCTTTTCTGTCCTCTACGATAGTATAATTTTTCTTGTCACACTCAGATACTAATTCACTTACAATCTTGCTAATCGTTTCATGTCTTGGATTATCAGCTGTGAATACGACCTCGTCAGAATTTTCTAAAGCAATTCTTCCAAGGTCAGGTCTCATACTAGAATCTCTATTCCCACCACTATGACCTATCAATGTAATTATTCTATTATGTGAAACTTTATTTAAAGTTTCAAGAACATTTATAAGCCCATCTGGAGTATGAGCAAAATCTATTATTATTTTATAATCTCTATCTGAATTAACAATTTCCATTCTTCCACTTACACCAGAAAAACTTTTTAAAGCCTCAATTGAGTCCGAAATTGATATTCCTTTTGTAAATGCCGCACATATTGCAGCTAATACATTATAAACATTAAATACTCCAACTAAATTAGTTTCAACTTTATATACTTTTTCTAAAACATGTAAATCAAATCTCATTTTCCAATCATCGAAAGAGATATTATCTGCATAAAAATCAGCTGAACTATCTTTTATTCCATAAGTTATTATTTCAGTTGGAATATGTTCTGAATATATTTTTGCATATTCTTCATCAATATTTAAAATAGCTGTTTTTAACTTGCCATTTTTTAAATTATGACCTAATTGTGTAAATAAAAGCTCCTTTGTATTTGCATAATTTTCCATGGTTTTATGCAACTCTAAATGCTCATGAGATAAATTTGTGAAAATAGCACAATCAAAATCACATCCTAAAACTCTACTTAATGCCAAAGCATGAGATGAAACTTCCATAACACAACAATCACATTTTTCAGTTACCATTTCATTTAATAATCCTTGTAAATCAACTGAAATTGGAGTTGTATTCTTTGTTGGAATTACTCTGCTTCCAATTTTATGATGAATTGTTCCTATTAAACCAGTCTTAAAATTACAAGTTTCAAAAATATGATTTATTAAATAACTAGTAGTAGTTTTGCCATTAGTACCTGTTATGCCAACCATAAATAATTTTTCACTTGGACATTTATACAAAATATTAGCTAGAAGACCCATAACTTTTAATGTATCTTTTACATAAACAACAGGAATATCCCCACATTTATCTGAAATATCCTTTGATGCAATAAATAGTTTTGCTCCATTTGCCCTAGCACTCTCAACAAATGAATGACCATCTACTGTGTTTCCTTCAATGCAAATAAAAGCTGTATTTTCTTTTATATTTCTATTATCTTGTGAAATATAATCAATATTTACATCTTCAATATTTCCACAAATTTTTTTTAACTTTATATATGATAATAATTCACTAGCTAACATATCTATCTCCTATTTTAATTCTATATTTAAAAATACTTCTATATAAATAAAAAAGGTCTCATAAGAGACCTTGGAGGCGACATCCAGATTTGAACTGGAGATGAAGGTGTTGCAGACCTCTGCCTTACCACTTGGCTATGTCGCCAAATTGAAATGGAGCGGAAGACGAGATTCGAACTCGCGACCCTCGCCTTGGCAAGGCGATGCTCTACCACTGAGCCACTCCCGCATATGGTGCCCAGAGGCGGAATCGAACCACCGACACGAGGATTTTCAGTCCTCTGCTCTACCGACTGAGCTATCTGGGCATATAATAATCAAATTTTTCAAATTTTTAGTAATTTTTACAATTTCTTTTAGTTAATTTTTTCGATAGCTCATTCTCTCGTGCTTCGCACTAAACTAAGATATTGCCTAAAAACAACTTCGTCGTTTTTGCCACTCTCTTATACCGACTCTCACTATCTGGGCATATAATACTCAATTTTTTTCAAATTTTTAGTAATTTTTACAATTTCTTTTAGTTCATTCTTTCGATAGCTCATTCTCTCGTGCTTCGCACTAAACTAAGATATTGCCTAAAAACAACTTCGTTGTTTTTGCCACTCTCTTATACCGACTCTCACTATCTGGGCATATAATATTCAAATTTTTCAAATTTTTAGTAATTTTTACAATTTCTTTTAGTTAATTTTTTCGATAGCTCATTCTCTCGTGCTTCGCACTAAACTAAGATATTGCCTAAAAACAACTTCGTTGTTTTTGCCACTCTCTTATACCGACTCTCACTATCTGGGCATATAATATTCAAATTTTTCAAATTTTTAGTAATTTTTACAATTTCTTTTAGTTCATTCTTTCGATAGCTCATTCTCTCGTGCTTCGCACTAAACTAAGTCATTGCCTAAAAACAACTTCGTTGTTTTTGCCACTTCCTTATACCGACTTTTCACTATCTTGGATTATAAAAAATTATTGGTGCACCTTCAGGGGCTCGAACCCTGGACACCCTGATTAAGAGTCAGGTGCTCTACCAGCTGAGCTAAAGGTGCGCATTCAGTACCTAAATAGTATAAAACATTTAATTTAATTTGTCAAGTACTTTAATATACTTTTTTGTTATGAAATCAAGTTATAGTAAAGATTTTAACAATAAAAAATATAATTTTTATAAAAAAATTGAGATGCTATTCATCTCAATTAATTTTAAAATATTTTTTTATTTTATTTGCAATTTTATCATATTCATCTGGATTGAATTGATCTGCATCCAAATCATGTTTTAAATCTGAAACAATAGCTATTAATTTATCTTTATCGGAAATTATTTTTGTTGAATATCCAGTTCTATAAACTTCGATTCTATCGAGGTTCTCCCATTTATAACCCTCAACTAAAACAAAATCATAATCTGTCATTGTTTCTAATACATCATGCAATGATTTTTCATAATTTAAATTTTCAATAGTAATAACTCTATTTGGGCTCACCATTTTTACACAACTTGCTCCAGATTTAGAAAAAATAAAACTATCTTTTCCCTCTCTATCAAAATCAAATTCTTTATGATGATGTTTTACAACTCCAACTTTCAATCCCTCTTTAGAAAAAATTTCTAAAAGATGTTTAATCAACGTTGTCTTCCCAACATTAGAACATTCTCCAACTATAGAAATTGCTCTATTTTTCATATAGAAACTCCACTTCTACTATATCACCATTAGAATATTCAGTTTGACTTGGCATTACTACTATAGAATTTTTAGAAACCATTGTAGAAAGAACACCTGATGCTTGCCTTTCTTCTATTTCAGTATAGAATTTACCATCTTTATAGTATGTGTTTGCTCTTAAAATTCTACTAACTTTCCCCTTATTATTAAATCTATTAAGTAATTCGCTTTGAACTTTAAGCATATGAACATTCTTATTTTGTAGCTTTAAAATCAAAGGTCTTACATAAAGATAAAAATTCATAAAAGATGCCGCAGGATTTCCAGATAATGCGAACACATATTTTCCTTCGTATTCTCCAAAGAAAACATGTCCACCTGGTTTTGCCATAACTCTAGAGAAAATAGTTTTTACTCCTACCTTATCTAATGCAGTTAATACAAAATCGCTATCTCCAACAGAAATACCACCAGTTGAAATAACTATATCACTGTTTCTTAATGCCTTTTTATACATGTCAACTAATGTATCTAAGTTATCATCAACTTTGCCATATTGAATAACTTCTGCATCATACATTTTTGCAAGTTGTTCAATAGTATAGCTATTACTGTTTCTAATTTTACCATCTTCCATTTCATCTGTTACATCAAGTAATTCACTTCCAGTTGCAAAAACACTTACAACTGGAGATTTATATACATTAACAAAAGGAATCCCTAAACTAGCTAAAACTCCAACTTCTGCAGGTGTAATCAATGTTCCTCTTTTTATGATTACATCGCCTTTTCTAACGTCTTCACCAGTTCTGATAATATTTTTATTTTTCCCAATTGGTGCAAAAATTTTAACTTCTTTTTCAGTAAATTCTGTATCTTCATATCTTACTATACAATTAGCTCCAGTAGGAACTTTTGCTCCAGTCATAATTCTGACAGCTTGTCCATTAGATATAGATTTTTCAGAAACATCTCCTGCCATAATTACATCAATTACTTCTAACACAACAGGATTGGCTTTACTTGCATTAACAACGTCTTCTTCTCTAAAAGCATAACCATCTAAAGGAGACTTATCAAAGTTTGGTATATTAACTCTTGATATAACATCTTCAGCTATAACTTTTTTTAGAGCATCATTAAAATATACTTTTTCAAATTGTTCATCAACAACAATTTCTTCTGTAAGTTCTCTTGCAACCTTTAAATCAATAGGTGAAAAATTATTAATTATCATAACCATCTCCTAAATTTTCATAATCATATTTTTTTCTAAGTTCTCTTTCTCTAAGTCTTTTTTCTTTTCTTTCTCTCATTTTTCTTTTTTGGTCAAAAGAAATGATATCATTGATACTCATTAAAGTATTTAAAATAAATATAATTATAGTCATAATGGCAAGTCCACTATTTCCACCAATTAATTTAGATATAAGAGCTAAAACTATTATTATAGCAATTTTCATATTAACTTTTCTACCTAATAAAATAGGTTCCAAAACTAATCTAACACTTAGTATTGTTAAATATAATGTTGCTAAATTAGCAGCAATAACTGTCTCTTTTCTAACTAAATTAATTAGGATTTGATATGATAAATACAGACCATTTCCAATTACTGGAACAATTTCCAAAACACCCATTATTAAAGCAGCTTTAAATCTACCAGAATAATTCATAAGATAAACAGCAACTATTGATGTAAGCAATGCTAATAAAACAAGTATACCTTGAACTTGTAAATAATCATTAAAAGTCTTTTTACCTTTTTTTAACAAAGCTTTTATATAATTTAGATACATGTTTATTCCTCCTTTACATTTTCTCTAATAATTGATACATATTTTTTTTATAATTATCTACTCCAGGTTGATCAAAAGGATTAACCTCTAACATATATGCAGAAATAGCACAAGACATTTCAAAGAAATAAATTAATTTACCAATATTGTAAGCATCTAGTTTTGGAATTTTAATCCTTACAGTTGGTACATTTCCATCTGTATGTGCCTTTCTAGTCGCAGTAACTGCAACCCTATTTATATCATTTAAAGATTTCTTTGCTAAATAATTCAAATTGTCAAAATCTTCATCAATATAAGGAATAATAATATCATTTTTTAAATCTTCAACTTCAATTATTGTTTCAAAAGTGATTTTATTTCCATCTTGAATCATTTGTCCAAAAGAATGTAAATCTCTTGTAAAAATAGCACTTTCTACATAAAGGCCTTTGCCATTTTTTCCTTCACTTTCTGCAAATAATTGTTTCCACCATTCTTGAAGATATGATAATTTAAATTCATGAGCAACTAAATACTCTATTTCTTTATTCTCATCTTTAAACATTGCATTTCTAATTATTGCATATTTAAGAGAAATATTATCTAAACTTTTCTTCGAATATTCCTCCAAACCATCATTTGCTCCAAGTAAAATTGCATCAGTATCAATTCCAGCACACATAATAGGAAATAATCCTACCGCTGTTAAAACTGAAAATCTTCCACCAATATCATCAGGAACAAAAAAAGTTTCGTATCCGACTTTATCACTTAATTTTTTTAATAATCCACTTTCTGCATCTGTGGTAATAATAATTCTACTTGTTGCATCTTTTCCATATTTTTCTTCACAAAAATTCTTTAAAACTCTAAATGCAACCGCTGTTTCAAAAGTACTTCCAGATTTCGATATTACATTTATGTAAAAATCTTTATCTTTTATATATTCAACTAACTCGCTTAAATAATCTCCACTTAGGTTATTTCCGGCAAATACTATTTCTAAACCTTCTTGTTTAAAATATGGTTTTAATGCTTTTATTACAGCTTTAGATCCAAGAAAACTACCACCGACACCTATAACGACAAGAACTTCTGATTTTTTTACTTTTTCTGAAAGTTGTTTCATTCTATCATATTCTTCTCTATCATAAACTTCTGGTTGAGTTACCCAACCTAAAAATTTATTTCCTAAACCATTTTTATTTAAAATGAAGTCCAATGCTTTAAAAGCATCCTCTTTATATTCACTAAAACATAAATCTTCTGAAAAATCTAACTCAAAATTATTATATTTCACTATAAAACCCTCATACTTAATAATGCAATATCATCTTCTTGAACTCCACATCTAAATTCTGAAACATCCTCAACTAGTTTGTCCAAAAGTTCTTTATCAGAAAGTGAATTTTTATATTTTTCTACTACATTAAAAAATCTTTCTTCTCCATATTCTTCTCTATTTTTATTTTTAGTTTCAGTTATACCATCTGTGTAAAATAATATACAATCTCCATGACATAATTTAACTTTACCAACAGAATATCTACTATCTTGGAATAACCAAGAAATAGGCAAACCACTTAATTCTAAGCGAACATTCTTTTCTTTGCAGAATATTAATGGAATAGAATTATGTCCAGCATTTGAATATTCAAATTCGCAAGTTGCCCTATTATATATACCTAAAAATATTGTAAAATACATTTCTAAATTCAATTTTGAAAACTCTTTAGATAATGCCATTAAAATTTCTCTAGGATGTTCTATTTTTCTTCCGTGAATTAACATTCTGACTGAGAATTTTATAAACATTGTTATCATACTAGCAGAAATACCATGTCCCATAACATCTGCCATATATACACAAGTTTTATCATTTGGCAATTCTATAACATCAAAAAAATCTCCTGATAATTGATCTGATGATATATATTTATATTCTATATTTAGCCCATCAATACGATTTAATTTTGACAACAGAGACTTTTGTATATCTGAAGCAGTCAACATATCATTTTCAATCATTTGTTGATATTTAAGCAAATCTTTTTGAAGTCTATTTCCCTCAGTAATATCTCTAAAAACTTCTATACAACCCCAATATTCTTTATTATCATCAAATATAGGACTGCTCTTAACTAAGAAATCTCTTTCGCCAACTGATAACAATTCAGTTTCTACACGCTCCTTGTGTCCAATTGGTGCAACACACTTTAAAGAAGAATACTTTTTATCGTTTTTATGTGTATCATCATCTGAAAAAAAGCAAAATTTTCCTTCTTCATTTTCTAAAAATTTTTTCATACTAGTATTAGTATAGACAATTAGTCCAGTTTTATCATAAACTCTAACTAAATCTTCCATAAAATCCACTAGTTCAAAATCCAAATTTACAAAGTTATTCTTATACATGCTGTTCTCCCATTATTTTGGTTTTGGTCCATAGAACTGATAGAAATCAACTTTAATTCGCCCATTAAATAACTTTCTCTTTCTATCTGCTTTCCTTCCATATAATCTTTCAAAATTTTCCATACTTGTAATTAAATATACAGACCAAGTATCTAATTCTTTAAACTTTTTACCAAAATCTCTATAAAGTCTTTCAACTTCTTCAACATCTCCCATACGTTCACCATAAGGAGGATTTGTAACTACAACACCGTATTCATTATATAAATCAACATCTCTCATATCTTTTATAAAGAATGAAATTTCATCTTCTACACCTAAAATATCAGCATTATCTCTTGCTCTTAAAATAGAGCGTCTATCTATGTCAGATCCTAAAATCTTTAATTCTCTATCATAATCAATTAATGCTCTTGCTCTATTTTTTTCATTTTTTAAAGCATCTTTATCCAATAAATTCCAATTTTCAAAAGCAAAATTTCTCATTATTCCTGGTGCAATATTTCTACCAATCATATAAGCTTCAATGCAAAGTGTTCCACTTCCACAAAATGGATCATAAAACACTCTGCTTGGATCCCAAAAAGAAAGACTAATCATAGCACTTGCCAAAGTTTCTTTAAGTGGTGCATCTCCCGCTCTTTTTCTGTATCCTCTTTTATGCAAAGCCTCTCCAGATGTGTCAACTGTAACAGTAGCAATATCTTTTAAAACAGATACCTCTATATAGTATAAGGCATCAGAAGTTTCATCAAACCACTCAACTTCATAGATATCTTTAAGTCTATCAACAATTGCTCTTTTAGTAATCTTTTGTATATCTGATAAACTAAAAAGTTTTGACTTTACACTATTTGCATTTACTGGAAATTTATCATTTACTGAAATTAATTCTTCCCATTTAATTTTCTTTATGCCTTGATATAAATCTTCAAAACTTAGAACCTTAAATTCATCCAATTTCAATAAAATTCTCTCTGCACATCTAACCCATAAATTAACTTTTGCTATATCATTTACATTTGCCACAAATTCTACTTTTCCGTCAGAAACTTTTATATCATCAAAACCTAGTTTGATAATTTCCCTCTTAACAATAGCTTCAAGTCCAAAAGCACATGTAGCAATCAAAGTTATTTTTTTCATTATATCACCATTTATATAAAAATCTTATATGACAAACACTTATCCACCATTAAATATAATTATATCAAATTTGCATAAAAAACACAAAACAAATTTAAAACTTATAGAAATTTTCTATTATTTTTGTTATAATAAACAAGAATTTAATAAATAAGATTAAAGGAGGAATTCATGAAAAACATTTCAACAAAATCTATTACAAAAATCGGTATTTTAAGTGCAATTGTAATTATTTTATCACTTTCTCCAATAGGATTTATTCCATTAGGACCTGTTAGAATAACTACAGTTCATATACCAATAATATTAATCGCATTAATAGAAAAACCAACAGTATCGTTTTTTGTTGGTCTAATCTTTGGTTTATTTTCATTTTTTCAACATTTATCAGGAATAAGTCCATTATCATTTATGTTTATAAATCCTTTAGTATCTGTTCTACCAAGAGCATTAATAGGACTTGGAACATATTACACATTTAATTTTGTAAAAAGATATACTAAAAGTATTTTTAATGTTATAATTGCAAGTATGGTAGGAACAATGATAAACACATTCGGAGTATTATCCATGGCATATATTTTCTGTGCAAATCAAATCTATGAAGCACTTAAATTAAATCCTGCAAAATTTCTTTTTGGAGTTGCAATTTCAAATGGAATTCCTGAAATAATTGTATGCTCAATATTGGTTCCAATGATTTACAAGAGTCTACAAAAAATTTTAAAATTTTAAACTAAAACCTGAGTAATTACTCAGGTTTTTTATAAAAAAAGAACTTTGAAAATCAAAGTCCTAAAAATTTAAATTAGCTTGCTTTTAAACTTACTTGTGATGTCAAAACATCAAAGTATGAATATGAACAAGTTCTTTTTTTATGTTCTTCCGTTTCAATCTCAACAGTAAAAAATGATGTAAAAACTTCATTAATTACTCCCTTAGTTTCAACGTACTCTTCTTTCCCACGTCTAATAGTAATTAATACTTTTTTTCCAATGTTGTTGCTCAAAACTCTCTTAATTTTAACTAATTTTTCTTTTGTATCCATAACAGCACCGCCTTTTATATATTTTAACATAAAAAAGAATTAAAGTCAAATAAAGTAGTTTTTACAAAATTTAAAAAAGCACAGACTTTCTATGTCTGTGCTTTTTTTAAATAAGAAAATTATCATTTTATATTTTATATGCTACTTAGATAATAAATACATTGTTCCTTTATAAGTAGCCCTATAGGTTTTTGAATTTATACAATCAACATTATCTAAAATTAAAGTGCCACCATACCAGGCTTCCAAATACTCATCATACTCTTCATAATATTTACTATATGGAAAATATGATGAATCTCCATATTCTTTTAATGTCTTATACCTTGTTACTACACTATTTTTATATTCATTATATATTTCATCAAATTCATTGTTTATCTCAGTTTCTTCTTCACTATCTAGAGCAATAATCGTAGAAATTTCATCTTTTTCTACAATAGTAAACTTTCCCTTTTGAAATTCAATTTCTAATTTACCATTATCTAATTCTCTAACTCTATATTCTTCTTTTGTTCCATATTCTTTACCAGATTTAGTGTTTTTATGAGTTGGCTCAAAGTATTCACTTGCCATTACTATATTATAACCTAAAACAATAGACAAAATAAATGTACATGTTATTAATATTTTTTCATAAATAACCTCCATTTAAATAAATTATACAATTGACTTTAATCCTGCATTCTAACTAGTCTCCGTTTTTATACCTCTGAAGATTTAAATAATTCATAACAACCTCCATTATAATATGCTATTTCACTTTTATATCTACATTATCATAATATCACTCAAAATTAATTTTGTCAACAACTATTAAATATAATATCATATTATTTTTTAACTTTGAAGTTTTTTAATCAACAAAAAAACACTATATTTTTCAAATATAGTGCTTTTACTAATTTAATTTATTTATTTTTTCTTTTTATAACTAATACAGCTATAATTGCTATTAGACTCAAAAGTCCTACAATTAGAAACAAATTTTTACTACTATCAACATTCATCAATGGAATTAGATTAGTAAAATTTTCCATACAAACCTCCATCTATCTTAAAATTGTTATGAATATTTTTTCAATTGATAATTGAAAATTCACATTATTATATAAGTTTTCTCTTACAACATCAATTGTATCTAAAATTTTTAACAATTTTTCCTTATTAAAAGAAATATTATTCTTAAATATCTTTGAAATTTCTTTATCTGTAATTTCTTTTCCTGTTTCTAAAAATATATAAAATTCTTTAAAGAAATTATATAACAATGGAATGAAATTTTTATCTTCTTTTAAACCAAGTAAATACTCTTTATTTTTCGAATCATAAATAGCAAAAAAATCACCTTTTAATGCTAAAGATAAAATTTCTAATAATTTTCCATAGTCCGAATAATCAAAACTTTCAAAAGAATTTGCTTCAGAAACAAATATACATCTACTTTTTATTGTTGATAATAGTTTATGTCTTGAATCAACTAAAATACAAATTATAACATAATCAAAAGATTCCTCTAGAGTTTTCAATAGAGCATTTGAAGCCTCAGTCCTTAAAAATTGTCCACCTTTTATGATAACCAATTTATATTTAGATTCCAAAGGTCTTTTTTGAACATATTTAATCATATTTCTAATTGACTCAATTGAAATGTTATTTCTTTCACTTTCAACTATCAATAAATCAGGATGTGTTTGTTCCTCAATTTCTCTTGTTATTTTAAAGTCTTGATCTGGATTCAAAACCTTTAAAGTTAACTCTTTAGAAACAGTATCTAAAAAACTTTCATTTCCCTCAATAATATAATTTTGAGAAAATTCAAAAGCATTAATCTTTTCTTTGAAAAGAGTATAATTCATAGATTACATCCTTACTAATTGATTCATATTTAGAACGAACATTACAGTATTGGCAGTAATATCATCAACTGTTTCTTTATTCTTAGAAATATTTAAAATCATTTCCTTAACTCTATCTACTTTTTCATCTTCTATACCAATTAAAATTGTAGTATTTCCTTTTTTGAAGAAACCACCAGTAGAAGATAATTTTGTAGCTCTAATTTTATTTTCAGAAAGTTCATGTAAAACATCTTGAGCAACGTGATCTTGAATAATTGCTAAAATAAGTTTCATATTATCACCTACATTCTTACGAAATCAACAACATCAAGAACAAAAACAGTAGCTCCGCCTACTAAAACTTCCATAGGGAAAGGAATATAAGCGTCTCCTGGCATTGTTACGCTTAGTACAGATGTAGTAATTTCTCTAGATTTACAATTTTCTTCAATTGTCTTTAAACATTCTTCTAGTTTTTCTTCTTCAACCCCTATTAAAAGTGTTGAGTTTCCTGATCTTAAAAATCCACCAGTAGAAGCTAGATTTGTCATTCTAAATCCTTTTTCAGTTAAATCTTCTTGTAGTGGGTTCAAGTCTTGATCTTGAACTATTGCAATTATCATCTTCATAGCAATTCCTCCAATTTTTCATCTATTATATTTTTTACAGTTTCAAAAACTTCTTCCATACTCTTAGTAGCATCAACTTTCCTTAAACCTTTTTGATCTTTCATTTTATCAAGAAGTTCCATATAAGTATCATAAACTCTACTATGGAAATCATCTCCCGAAAGTTCAAGTCTATCTGCATTTTCACTCAAAGACTTTCTCTTTAAAGTTGTTAGTGGATCTACATAAAAGAAAATAACTAAATCAGGATTAACTCCATCAATTGCAAATTCATTTATTTTCTTAACATTTTCAACCCCAAGTTCTCTGCCTCCACCTTGATAAGCAAGTGAACTTAAAACAAATCTATCGGAAATAACAATATTTCCTTTTTCTAAATTAGGTCTTACAAGTTCATCTATATGTTGAGCTCTACTCGCAGAATAAAGCAATGCTTCCGTTCTTGGTGACATTTTATCATTATCATTAGATAGAATAAGTTCTCTAATTTTTTCTGATATTTCTGTTCCACCTGGTTCTCTAGTAAATATTATTTTTTCATTATTCTTATAATATTCTTTAATTAAATTTATTATAGAAGTTTTCCCACATCCATCAGGACCTTCAAAAGTAATAAATAATCCCATTTTATAACTCCTTAAATTGAATAAAATATATACGATAAAATTATTCCTAATATTCCACAGCTACCTACTAGGAAATAACTTAAATAGGTAAATGGAACTATTACAATTTTAAAAATTGCAAGAATATATAAAATCACATAACCTATTATAGAGTTCAAAATAATCTTTTTTAAAATTCTAAAAGGAAATTTTAATAATTTAAAAAGAACATAAATCACTAAAAATCCAATAATATAAGATACAATACTATTTTTGAAAAAAAATTTACTTAAACTGGCAAAATCAAATGATTCTAATTTTTCTAAATACATTTTTCCATATTTTTCCAAAGTATCACTCTCCTATTCTTATTAATATTTTATCACAATATAAGGATTTTATCAATTAAAAATAAATATTAAGACATATCATATTTTTACTTTAATTTTTTATTACACAAATAATTTAAAAACTCTTATTTTTTAAAAATTTTATTTTATTTCCAATTGTATTTATATTAATAAGAACCCCACCCTTCCACGATGCTTCACATCGGGTGGGTGCCCGGGAACCTTGTTACTTCGTAATAAAAACCCCACCCTTCCACGATGCTTCACATCGGGTGGGTGCCCGGGAACCTTGTTACTTCGTAATAAAAACCCCACCCTTCCACGATGCTTCACATCGGGTGGGTGCCCGGGAACCTTGTTACTTCGTA